>DATNRE010000629.1:0-10699 GCA_036703685.1 Candidatus Obscuribacterales bacterium | reverse complement strand
ATCTCCCGGTGTTGAATATTGGCCGTTGAATGTTAGCCGTTAATTATCAGGGTCTTAGGGAGCGATCGCTAAAGGTGGAGGTTCGGCAATTTGTCGGCAATCGCTTTACTTTCAAGTTCTAATGGTAATGTTCCCGATAATGAAATCAATCAATGCTTAATTGCTGATCGCGACGATCTCAAGTCTCAAGTTGATGGTCAAGGAAAGCCTACATTAAGAGGTAAGCACATCCAAGTCAAGCTAACGAGTAAAGTCGTGAATATGCTCTACATCGAGCTACTGAAACGATTTAAACAATAAATCAACTAAAACCCGACCGAGATTAAATAACTCAGTCGGGTTTTAAAATCAGACTAAAATCCGTAGTAGGGTAAAATTATCAACAGTTTTGGCAAGTTCATTAAGAACTATAAAATTGACATCGTTATGGAACCTCTCTATCAATACGCCTGGTTAATTCCTGTGTTGCCCCTATTGGGTGCAACCCTGGTTGGAGTCGGGCTAATTTCTTTCAATACCGCCACTAACAATTTGAGACAGGTTTGTTCAACCTTCCTCGTCTCAACTTTAGGGGCATCCATGGTCTTATCTTTTGCCCTGCTTTGGAGTCAACTCAGTGGTCATGCTCCCTACACCTATATTATTGACTGGGCAGCGGCCGGAGACTTTAGACTAACGATGGGTTATACCATTGACCATCTGGCAACTGTGATGCTGGCAATTGTGGCTACCGTTGCCTTCCTGGTCATGATCTACACCGATGGTTACATGGCCCATGACCCCGGATATGTACGCTTTTATGCCTATCTGAGTTTATTTAGTTCTTCAATGTTAGGGCTGGTGATTTGCCCCAACTTGATTCAGGTTTATATTTTCTGGGAATTGGTGGGGATGTGTTCCTACCTGTTAATTGGGTTCTGGTACGATCGCAAACCCGCCGCCGATGCTTGCCAGAAAGCCTTTGTTACTAACCGAGTTGGGGACTTTGGCTTACTCTTAGGAATATTAGGGATTTATTGGGCCACCAATACCTTTGATTTTGACTTAATGGGAGAACGCCTGGAACAAGCGGTAGAAACGGGTTCCCTCAGTGTGATTTTAGCCACTTTATTAGGAGTATTAGTTTTTCTGGGCCCGGTTGCTAAGTCGGCCCAATTTCCCCTGCACGTTTGGCTTCCCGACGCCATGGAAGGCCCGACCCCCATTTCTGCTTTAATTCACGCCGCCACGATGGTGGCCGCCGGAGTGTTTTTAGTGGCTCGGATGTACCCCGTATTTGAAGGGTTGCCGGTGGTGATGAATATTATTGCCTTTACCGGATGCTTTACCGCCTTCTTGGGAGCTACCATTGCCCTCACCCAAAATGACATTAAAAAAGGACTGGCCTATTCGACTATTTCCCAATTGGGTTACATGGTGATGGCCATGGGGGTGGGGGCCTACAGTGCCGGACTATTCCACCTGATGACCCACGCCTATTTTAAAGCCATGTTATTCCTGTGTTCGGGTTCGGTGATTCACGGCATGGAAGCCGTGGTGGGCCATGAACCGGTTTTAGCCCAGGATATGCGTCTGATGGGCGGGTTACGCAAATATATGCCCGTGACTTCGGCCTGTTTTCTGGTGGGAACTTTAGCAATTTGTGGTATTCCGCCCTTTGCTGGTTTTTGGTCAAAGGATGAAATTCTCAGCAATGCCTTTGCCGCCAACCCGATATTATGGTTAGTCGGTTGGTTAACGGCCGGAATGACTGCCTTTTATATGTTCCGAATGTATTTCATGACCTTTGAAGGCAAATTCCGAGGAAATGACACCACCATTCAACAAAATCTGTTAGCAGAAGCAAATGGCCCTCAATTTGCCTTTGGCCCTGGGGCGATGAATCCCGAGGAACTCGAAGACGGTCATGATCACGGCCACAGCCACGATCCCCATGAGTCCCCGATTACCATGATTTTACCGTTAATGGTATTAGCGGTTCCTTCGGTATTTATTGGGTTGGTAGGAACTCCGTTTAATAATATTTTTGAACGGTTTATTCACGCCCCCGGGGAAAGTTTGAAACAGGTTCAAGAACATTTGGCGGAATTTGAATTGACGGAATTTTTGATTATGGCAGGAAGTTCCGTTGGTATTGCTTTAATTGGAATTAGTGTTGCCTATTTAATGTATTTGGCGGGTAAAATTGACCCCGTGGCGATCGCTGCAAAATACCCAGCCCTTTACAATTTTTCCAAGAACAAATGGTATCTGGATGATATTAACGAAGTGCTCTTTGTTCGGGGAAGTCGTCGGTTAGCACGACAAGTAATGGAAGTAGACTATCGGGTTGTCGATGGCGCCGTTAACCTCACCGGGTTAGTCACCTTAGTCACCGGAGAAGGCTTAAAATACCTCGAAAATGGTCGCGCCCAATTCTATGCCCTGATTGTATTTGTAGCCGTTCTTGGCTTCGTTGTCTTCTCAGGAATTACTGGGTAAATTCATCAGTTATCAGTTGTAGGGGGGGGTTCATCAAGATTTATATAATTAACAAAGATCTAACGGAACCCTCCCGTACCAGTTAACAGTGGTTAGACGTGCTAACTGATTGTAGCTTAATTTTAATTCCTTCATTTAGTGCTTGATCTATGGAACATTTTCCTTGGCTAACAATTACCATCTTATTTCCACTTATCGCCGCCTTACTGATTCCAATTATTCCCGATAAAGATGGAAAAACGGTGAGGTGGTACGCTTTAATTGTGGGGCTGATCAATTTTGCTATCCTGATTTATGGCTTTAATACGGGATACGATTTTCAGACCCCAGGGTTACAACTCGTAGAAAAATATACTTGGGTTCCCCAAATTGATTTGAATTGGTCAGTGGGCGCCGATGGGTTATCCATGCCCCTGATTATTTTGACCGGATTTATCACCACTTTAGCGACTTTAGCCGCTTGGCCGGTTACACTGAAACCGAAATTATTCTATTTTCTGATGTTATTAATGTACGGCGGACAGATTGCTGTCTTTGCGGTACAGGATATGTTGCTGTTCTTTTTAGTTTGGGAATTGGAATTAGTTCCGGTTTACCTAATTCTATCGATTTGGGGAGGGAAAAAACGCCTCTATGCTGCTACAAAATTTATTCTTTATACAGCAGGAGGTTCTCTTTTTATCCTGGTCGGGGCTCTAGCCATGGCCTTCTTTGGGGATACGGTTACTTTTGATATGCAGGCGATCGCTTCTAAACACTATCCCCTAAATTTACAACTGTTATTATATGGCGGTTTCCTAATAGCTTATGGGGTGAAATTACCGATTTTTCCCCTGCATACTTGGCTTCCCGATGCCCATGGAGAAGCCACCGCCCCCGCCCATATGTTACTCGCAGGAATTCTGTTAAAAATGGGGGGATATGCGTTACTAAGAATGAACGTCGGAATGTTACCCGATGCCCATGCGACTTTTGCCCCGATTTTAGTGATTTTGGGGGTAGTCAATATTGTCTATGCCGCCTTTACCTCCTTTGCCCAAAGAAACCTCAAGCGCAAAATTGCCTATTCCTCAATTTCTCACATGGGGTTTGTGTTAATTGGGATGGCATCCTTCACCGATATCGGCATGAGTGGGGCGATGTTACAAATGGTTTCCCACGGGTTAATTGGGGCGAGTTTATTCTTTTTAGTCGGCTGTACTTATGACCGCACCCATACCTTAATGTTGGATGAAATGGGTGGGGTTGGCGTCAAAATGAAAAAGGTCTTCGCCATGTGGACAGCTTGCAGTATGGCCTCCCTCGCACTACCGGGGATGAGTGGATTTGTGGCTGAGTTAATGGTGTTTATTGGGTTTGCCACTAGCGATGCCTATAATCCAACTTTTAAAGTCATTGTGATTTTATTAGCCGCCATTGGAGTGGTTTTAACTCCAATTTATCTGCTGTCGATGTTGCGTGAAATTCTCTACGGCCCCGAGAATAAAGAGTTAGTTAAAAATGAAAAACTGGTGGATGCCGAACCCCGGGAAGTGTTCATAATTGCCTGTTTATTGGTGCCGATTATTGGGATTGGATTATATCCCAAAATATTAACCCAGGTCTATGACTCTACCACCACACAGTTAACAGCATTAATGCGCCATTCCGTTCCAACTTTAGCGCAAAAAACGCCAGATGTTAAACCGAGTAGATGGAAATTTCTCTCCGTTACCGCGCCTAAAATTGGCAATTAGTTAATGATCAAATATTAGTGATTCGCTGAAACCTGATTTTTAAATAAATCGGGTTTCTTTTTATTGGTAATCATTTATGCTACTGTAAGTTGAGTAAGTAATGTTTCTGTTGTCCACGTTGGACAACCACAACCTAAGAAATCACAATCTTGCGTCCAAATTGCTGCATTCAGGACTAATGCTAAGGCAACCGTTGACCAATCGTTGGGATCTCTAGGAATACGATTTCTGGCTTGTGTTTCCAGGTGAATATAAACTGATTCTTCAATAATATTAATTTTAGTAGTAATCACATTTTGTGCAGCTTCTAGTAACTTCTCACCAAGTTCTTCAGATACACCTTTTTTATGAATCATATGATTAATCCGTTTCCTTAATTCATAAGAAGTTTCTGATAAAACAGATTCGGTCACATATAAAATTATAGGAGAAATTTGAATTAACTCCTTCCCTCTGTGCCTCAATAACTCTGAAATTAAAATATTAGCATCAACAACTAAGTGCATCATTTTAATGGTTGACTTAAATCTAAAGCCTCAGCTAATTCTTCCCGTGTTATATCTGTTTCCTCTAAAAATTGCTTAACTGCTTGGTCAAATTCATCTAGTGCTTGTTTAACTTGCTGTTCAGATGGTTTTTTAAGAGTTACGTTGAGTTTTAAGTTTTTTTCGGTTTTTTGATGGGGATTTAAAAGATTAACTCTTTCAGTGGTTTTTCCTTCTTTAATCGCATTTTCAAAAGCAATATCTTCTATGACTTCCACGATTAAATTAGAAATCATTTTTTGATCCTCTTGAATCAGTTCTCGAATCGCCTGTTTTAGAGCATCTTTAAGTTTATTGTCATCTAAGGTAATGGGAATCATAGTTAAGGGGAGGGATGGAGTTAGTATAATTATAAGCGATGCTTAAACAATTAATCTAATTTAAAGCTAAAATCATGTCTGAGAATTCATCGATAATTAGTATATCTACTGAAATCATGGGGGGAACCCCAGTATTTCTAGGGACGAGAGTTCCCATACAAACGTTATTTGACTATTTAGAAGCAGGAGAGTCTATTGATGATTTTTTAGATGGATTTCCAACTGTTAGTAGAGAACAAATTATTGCCTTACTGGAAGAAGCTAAAAAAAACTGTTCAGCAGGATTGCTATAGTAAGCTTTGCGGTAATGGTAACTCGCTTTTTATTTCAACCCTTCTAATAATTTAATTTTAGCTAAACAGTTACTCTAAACCAAACGTAACCATCTTTCTTGCTGTTGATATCGTCGGGTAAAACCACGATTAGAAAAAGAGATACAAACAGGCTCTTTAGTATCACAAGATACAAAGTTATATACCCAACCAGCTTCTGTCCACCATCTTTCATCAACTTCATAGATGATTCTTAAACTTTTTGGATCATAAACACCAACTTTTTGACCTTTGCAGAATTTCGGCTTGTCCATTATTCTACCTCCTTCAATCTCAATAAAAATAATAAAATAGGATCAGGGTTAGTTTTATTATAACCGATCGCTCCTCATCAACTCAATTAAAAGTTAGTGTTTTCCCTGATGAATGTCCGTTTAATTTAGAAGTGGTTTTGGGGGTTGATTATTTGGCGAATGAAGAATAAGCGATCGCATCTTAACTCAACAGAGGACAGATAATAGAAATATAATATTTACCTAAAGTTACAGCCCCAAATTCTTCAGGAATGCGTCGCGATCATCAGGATAGAATTGTCACAGTAAGTATTTATCTATTACCTATTGCCTCCTATAAAATCAAATAACTGATGGGCTAATTGTAACTTGCTACAAGCCCCAATTTCTAACTTCTGTCCCTGACGACTTAATAATATCCCTTGATTGGTTTCACTGCCAAATCCAGCATCGGGTAAATCGATAGGATTAGCAACAATAACATCTAAATTTTTTCGCTGTAATTTATCTTCCGCCGGACTAACAATTTCCCCGGTTTGTGCGGCAAACCCGACTAATTTTTGATGGGGTTGTTTAATTTTCCCCAATTCTGCGACAATATCAATAATAGGTTCCAATGGCAGTTCCGTGGGTAAAAGGGCTTTGGGTAATTTATCCTGACTATAAATAGCAGGTTTCACATCTCCCACAGCCGCAGCCATTACTGTTATATCCGCTTGGGGAAATCCTGTGAGCATCTCCCGATACATTTCCTCCCCACTGGTGACGGAGACTAACTGCACTTCGGGTAAATTGGCGACTAATTCCGTATTCATTGGGCCATGTACGAAGGTGACTGAGGCGCCTCGATGAATCGCCGCTTGTACTAAAGCCATTCCCATTTTACCCGTTGACGGGTTGCCAATAAACCGCACCGGATCAAGATGTTCCCGGGTTCCGCCCGCACTAATTAATATCTGTTTTCCCATTAAATCCCGTTTACCTTTGGTATTTAATAAAGAATTAATATGAGCTAATATCTGTTTGGGTTCAGCCATTCTTCCTGCTCCTTCCTTAGAGGAATTGCCTGGGTTTGTACCGGGAAGATCACAGGCAAGAATTCCATCAACGGGGGTAATCCCATGAAACCGAGGATCTAAAAATAGGGTTTGCCAATTGCGTTGTACCGAAATTTGTTTCCACATTTCCCGATTCATGGCTGGAGCGAGTAACACCGGACAACTAGAGGCTAAAACCGTATTGGTGAGTAAATTATCTGAAAATCCCGTGGCTAATTTAGCTAAGGTATTGGCTGTTAGGGGTGCAATTAAAAAAATATCCGCCCATTCCCCTAACTGAATATGTAACGGACGGCCGTGAGTCGGTTGCCAGAATTCTTGATCCGTATAGGCTGCATGACGGGAGAGAGTGGCAAAAGTTAAAGGAGTAATAAATTCTTGGGCTGATTCGGTCAAGATCACGCGCACATCAGCCCCAGCTTTTGCTAAAGTTGAAACAATTTCACAGACTTTATAAGCTGCAATGCCCCCACTAATTCCAACTAAAATATGCTTGTTCAAGGTGGAAGGCAAAATCATTTCTGTTCGTTAATCGAGTTGTCACCTAAAGACGATAAAGGGTTAGGCTTCATCATAGGCTTCAAGGTCGAGCAGGTAAACATAGGGTTCCACTAGCTCAGGACGTTGAAATGCGATCGCGCGTAACAAATGCCAATCATTGAGCCCTTCAAAGGCATTATCATAATCATCTCGTTCCAGACGCGCAGCCAGTTCCGCCACATCATCGGCCGTTAGATTTGACATATTCGGTGAGGATAGAGTCAAGGTTGCCATGAGTTAAACCTCCCGTGAATTGCATTTGCTGTGATTTTGACATCCACCCCGACGTGAACGTACGGGGATTCCTAAGACTCACGACTTAGGTTTCTGCTTCTTCCCATTGCTGGATTTTCGCAACCGCCTCTACTCTCAAGGAGTTTTTTGGTCTTATGTTCGCTCTACAGACTTGAGGCTTAGGCCTTCCCGCCAGCCCGGCGGTATTCAAAAATGTTTTTTTGCTGAAAACTTGGTTATCGCTCTCAACTCCTTAATTATACAATATCGCTACATCCTGATGAAGCCTAACTAGAAGTTAGGGGTTTTAGACCCAATTTTTCGATAACAAAACTTCTGATTAAGCCTAAAACCTCGGGTCGAATTTCATGACCCATATTAAATTCTTGGTACTGAACTTTTGCCCCCAACTGTTCAAAGGCATTCCTGGCTTGCCCGGCGGCTTCTATGGGCACAATCGGATCTTGTTTTCCATGAACAATTAATACCGGGGGTAAATCATGGTCTAAAGGTTCGGGGGAAAAATGCAAATAACCACTTAAAATAATTAAACCCGCTAAGGGGAAATAACGTCCCATATCCAACACCATCGCCCCCCCTTGGGAAAATCCCCCTAAAATGGTTCGGGATAGGGGAACTCCGGTACTCGCTTCTAAGGATTCTAACCATTCTTTAACCTGCCGTTGGGTTTCGGCTAATCCTTCATATTCGGGGGTTTCTAAGGCGTACCACGCCCGTCCCATGGGGGCTTGAGGATGGGGAAAGGGGGCCTGGGGAAAGATAAATTGATAGTCGCTCAAACGCAACATCGGAGCTAGGGAGGTGAGATCCTCTGCATTGGCTCCCCAACCGTGCATCAGCACAATTAACCCTTGAGGGGGTTTGCCAGTTTCCGGGGGGATGGAGATAAACTTTAAAGCCATGATTGTGGTGGATTTTTAATATTCATGGTTTATTTTAATCCCCATTAAGTAGATGGGCGGTAAAATTTATAGGTGTATAACCAACATAATTCGATGATTGCTAAAGTTGCTCATCACTATAGTTTGGACGAATATCGCGCCCTTGAAGAAAAAGCAGAAGGACGTAGTGAATATCGTGATGGAGAAATCGTACCCATGGCTGGAGGATCGCTCAACCACAGTCGCATTGGTCGTAATATTTTGACCTATTTGTCTGTTGTGCTTCGGGATACGCAATTTGAACCGATTAATAGCGACTTGAGGCTGTGGATTCCTGAGTATAAACGGGGCCTATATCCAGATATGATGCTCTTTGATGGTGAACCGCAACTCAACGACCATCACCATGATGAAGTTTTGAATCCCCTGCTGATTGTTGAGGTACTTTCGCCAACGACTGCAAGTTATGACCGTGAAAGTAAGTTTCGGATGTATCGAACAATTCCGAGTTTTTGTGAATATTTGTTAGTTGAGCAGGATGAACCCTTTGTCGAACACTATAGTAGACAACCTCAAGGTTGGCTACTCAGTGATTTTCAGGGTTTGGAGCCATCAGTTGTTTTGGGTTCTGTGGGTATAGAATTACCGATGGCAGAAATTTACCGTAATGTTATTTTTAAGTAGGCGATCGCTTGACACTTCCCCTAACCGCACCTGTAGAGACGTTGCTCGCAACATCTCTACACCGGGAATATTTAGCAAACATTAGGGATACAAACCCCGATCTTTTAAGGCTTGAGCGACTCGACCCACCCCTAAAGTATAGGCGGCTAATCGCATAGAAACCCCCCGTTGTTTGGCTCGTTCGCTGACCCGAGCATAGGCTTGTACCATCAGGTGTTCCATCTCATGATTCACCCGTTCTTCATCCCAGAATACAAAGGATTGACCTTGCACCCATTCCCAATAACTAACCACCACGCCACCCGCATTAGCGAGAATATCGGGTAAAACCATAATTCCCCGAGCTTCTAACATTTGATCAGCCAATAATGTAATCGGGGCATTCGCCGCTTCAGCGATCATTTTAGCCTTGATTTGATCGGCATTTTCCTCGGTAATTTGATCTTCCATCGCCGCTGGAATTAACACATCACAAGCTAATGTTAATAATTCGGCATTGCTAATCGGTTCACTATCAGGAAATCCCGTAATATCATGATTATTCTGAGTCGCGTAGGCTTGCAGGGTCGGAATATCTAAGCCATTTTCGGAATAGATCCCGCCATGGACATTAGAAACCGCTAAAACCGTCGCCCCGGCTTCATAAAACAGTTGCGCCGCCGCTGCCCCGACTTTTCCAAAACCCTGAATCACAATAGCTGCACCTTCGAGGGATTTGCCCTGTTCGGCTAAGGCTTCACGCACCGTAATCATTACACCCCGTCCGGTCGCCATTTCCCGTCCTTTTGACCCGCCAATGGATAGGGGTTTTCCGGTGACTACCCCCAGCACGGCCCGTCCCATATTCATCGAATAGGTATCCATAATCCAGGCCATTTCTCGGGCAGAGGTTCCTACATCGGGCGCGGGAATATCGGTTTCTGGCCCAATATCTTTGATCAGTTCACTCGCGTAGCGACGGGTGATCCGTTCTAATTCGTTAATACTATATTGATGGGGGTCAAAGCCAATGCCACCCTTAGCACCCCCGTAGGGAATTCCCAATAAAGCGCATTTCCAGGTCATTAACATCGCTAGGGCGGAGAGTTCCCCCAAGTTCACCGAAGGATGATACCGTAAACCGCCTTTATAGGGGCCAAGTACATCGCAATGCTGCACACGATGTCCGGCTAATACCTCAACTTTACCGTTATCGAGTTTGACGGGAATCGATACGGTGACAACTTTGCGGGGTTGTTGTAACACGACCAGCACATTGTCATCGAGATCTAACTCAACTGTGGCTTGTCCCAAATAGCTACAGGTGCGATCAAAGGGACAAATATAGGCCGGAGTCGGTGCGGGATTGATTCTGACGGGAGAGGATACCATTTGCAGACCTCCTATTGAGATCAGAGAGTTGAATTTGCTTTCCTATCTGTAGCCTAACCTGTGATCCCGAAGAAAAGATTAAATTTGTCATAATTGTTACAGAATTTTACGTTTATGAGTGATGGGGGAAGGAACACCGGAATAGTTTACTTTCGTAATTCGTAATTCCCTAAACCCCCAATTCTAAGGGACAAACACAGTGACTATCCTTTAACCAGTGTTCCCCTACTTGTTTCAAGGCGACTAAAATTGGTTGTAATTCC
>DATNRE010000628.1:0-11734 GCA_036703685.1 Candidatus Obscuribacterales bacterium | reverse complement strand
GAGCACTTCCAATCGGGAGATTGAAAAATATATCTTAACTCACTTTTTAACCGGGTTTCTAAAGCGGGAACTCGACGATTTTGGTCAAAGGATTTATTACTTTCTTCCCGTTGTTTTTCATAAATTCCACTACTAATCGCATAACTAATATAGTCTTGGGTTTGAGATTCAATTTCAAATCCTAACCGCACCGCAAACCGCACCGCCCGATAAATGCGAGTCGGATCTTCAATAAAACTATTGGCGTGTAAAATCCGAATTTTTCCCGATTCTAAATCCGATACTCCCCCAAAAAAGTCTAATAATTCCCCTACCTTGGGAGAAGTTAACCGTAATGCTAAGGCATTAATCGTAAAATCCCGTCTATATAAATCCTGACGAATGGAGCTCGCTTCGACTTGAGGATTTGCCGCCGGGTAGGGATAAAATTCCGTTCTCGCGGTGGCAATATCAATCCAAAGAGAATCTAAAATTGGGTCATTATGCCATAATAAAGCGGCGGTTTGAAATTGTCCATGAACGTCTAATCGGGCGGCGGGATAATGTTTTTGTAAATCCTGGGCTAATTCCACCGCCGGAGAAATAGAGGATGACATATCCGGGTTAAAATTAGCATTTTTATAACAGCCATCCACCACAATATCAATATCATTAAGTAATACCGTTGTTTCCGATTCTGCTAATAATAAATCCCGCACCGCCCCCCCAACTAAATACACTTGCCATCCGCGTTTTTCTGCTAGAAATGAGAGGCGATTCAGTAAAGTTAATAAGGGTGTGGCTAATTTTTCTTCTAAGAGTTCTTCCACGCTGGTACAAGTCAACCCCGGAATACAGCCTTTAAAAATTGATTTCTGAGGCCGTTGTTGTTGATGAAGTAATCTTAAAACATCGGTTCGGGTCACAATTCCAACTAAATTTTTATCTTCTAAAACGGGTAATCTACCAATATCATAAGTCACCATTAAGGCTTCAATTTCGGGTAGGGTTGTTTCTGGAGTAATAGTTTTTAATTGGGGTGTCATATACCCTTTAACCGGGGCATGACTAAAGCCATGATGCAAGGCAATATCTAAGTCTCGACGGGAAATAATTCCTACTAATTGATCCTGTTCATCCACCACTGAAAGACCGGAATGATCATAACGTAATAAAATGCGATGGGCTTCTTCCACGGAGGTATCGGGGCGAATAGTTCTCACGGGGGAAGACATCAATTCTTGGGCGGTTGGGGGGTGGGGAATTTGTGCTTTTAATTGTTCAACTAATTGCTCTAAAATTTCAGTAAAATTGCCTTCTTTTAAAACCACGGAAGCCGCCCGGGTATGACCCCCACCCCCGTAAGGTTTAAACAATTCATTTAAGTTAGTTTTTTCAATTCGAGATCGTCCAATAATACTTAATCGATCGCCTTCTCCCCGACCATATTGATTAGCTAAAAGTAGGGCATCACTTTCAGTTAAATCAATTAATTCTGATGCCAAAGTTGATAACCCCGGCACATATTCCTCGGTTTTAAATAATATCCAAGCAACGGTATAACCTCTGATTGTTGATTTTTGTAACTGTTCTAAGGCTAAACTTAATAACTCTTGTAATTTCTGGGGTAAACCGGGTTCTACATATTCGGCAATCACGGGTAAATTAGCGCCTTGTTCCATTAACCAAGCCAGGGCTATGGCATCTCTGGCGGTGGAATGGGGAAAGGTTAAGGAACCCGTATCTAAATGAATTCCTAATGCCATTACCGTCGCTTCTGCGGTGGTTAAAACCGTTTTTTGGCGTTGATTTCTTAACAGTTCTACAATTAATGTAGTAGTTGCCCCCACTTCTTCAATATAGGTTTCCGTGGCGGGAATATCCGATATCATATCAGGGTGATGATCGTATATTCTAATGGCGGATAAATTGGCTAACTTAAACCATTCGGCACTTTTTCCTAAGCGATCGCAACTTTGGGTATCAACAACACTAATGGAATGAATTTTATTGGGATTGACAGACCGCCGTTCAATTAAAGCAAATTCATCTCGATATAAGGCTAAAAAATCCCTCACCGCCGGATGACTTCCCCCCGCCAATACAATCCGACTTCCGGGGTAAATTCGAGTTAATCCCACCGCCGCCCCCAGGGCATCAAAATCAACGGTAGTATGGCATAAAATTAGGTGCATAAAATCAATAATAATTAGGTTTAATTTTTAATTAATTTTACCATAAAAAATCCATCCCTATTCTGTCTATGGGGCCAAATTTTAATCCAGCCTTCCGGTTCGGGAGTTAAACCCAAACTTTCCGGCGGAGTTTGAATTTTCCAGTTAGAATGTTGACTTAAAAAATTTTGAATTACGGTTTCATTTTCTTGGGGATGGAGAGTACAGGTTGCATAAACTAAACAGCCGCCGGGTTTGACCAAATTTTGAGTAGTTTGTAACAATTCTAACTGTAATTGAGAGAGGTCTTGGATATTTTTAGGATCATGTCGCCATCGTCCATCCGCCCGTCGATGTAAGGTTCCTAAACCCGAACAAGGAGCATCTAATAATAGCCGATCCGCGCTCTCGAAATAGCCATCTAATTTCCGAGCGTCGCCGGCTTTAATTTGAATCGAATTAAGTTTTAATCTAGTGGAATTTTGCTTAATTTTCTTGAGTCGGGATTTCATAGAATCAAAGGCTAAAACTTGACCTTGATCTTGAATTAATTCGGCAATATGGGTGGTTTTTCCCCCGGGGGCGGCGCAGGTATCAATAATAGTTTCTCCGGGTTGGGGATCTAATAAATAGCTAACCCATTGGGCGCTGCTATCTTGAATTGACCACCAACCTTGATCATAACCGGGTAAATTTTGAATTGATCCGATACTTCCGGTTAATCTTAATCCTAGGGGTAAACCCGCAATTCGACCCACGGAAATTCCCCGAGATTGAAATTCTAATTCTACGGTTTCTAAGGTAGTTTGCAGGGGATTAATTCTTAAATCAATGGCGGGAGATTGATTAAACCAAGTGCAAAGCTGTTCGGTTTCTACTAATCCTAAAGTATCTAACCAAAATTGAATCAACCAGTCGGGAAAACTATAGATAATTCCCAGTCTTTCTATCGGATTTTGAGGTAATTTAAAGGGCGTAAAAACTGATTTAAAAGAATTACCTGTTTCTACCGGACATTTTTCCGATTCTCGAATATATTGTCTCAATATCCCATTGACAAAAGCACTAAAATGGGTTAATTTATTGTGTTTAACTAACTCAACGCTCGTATCGACCGCCGCCGAATTGGGAACTTGATTCAGATAGCAAATTTGATAAAAACCGAGATGTAGTATAGTACGAATATCCGGGTGCTGTTGATGGGATTTTTTCGGGGCTAAGTAATCAATTAAACTATCAAGCGATCGCCGTCTACGCACACAACCATAGACTAATTCTGTAGTTAAGCGTCGGTTAATATCGGATAGATCGGATTCACGAAGCCATTGATCTAAAACCACATCTGCGAGTCCCCCCCGTCGGTTAATGTCTCGGAGTGCTAAAAATGCAACTTGGCGTGGATTATTATTCACAGTTATTATAAAATTCAACTCTAGGTCATTGGAAAATAATTGATCCTCGTAAGATTGTATGAATCCCCTTCAGGAAACCCAAGTAACCCATGACTACAACTGAATCAAGATTATCAGAATTTGGTACATTTATTCGGACAAAATTGAAGATATTTTCTTCCGGTTTTGTTTTATCTCAGGCTCCGACCTATGATACTTGGCGAAAGCATTTTATTCATAAACGCTTAAATTTAGGGTTTATCCTAGCCCTGGTTTCCTATTTTACCTTTAGTGTTTCACAAATTAACAACTTTTTCTTTCATCCTGAGTATTTTCAACCCTCATGGTTAGGGACACAAATTGTCGTCGAGGGCGGTTTAATTATCGGTTTATTGATTCTGAGAACTCCCCTAGGTCGTCAACATCCAGCCTCGATGTTTCTGCTATTTTCTTGGTTAGTTACAATTAGCCCACAAATTCGAGGAACTTTAGGTGGAGTCGCCCGAGCTTCAATTATTGAATGGCCCCTGATGTTTTTTTCCCAAGCTACCTTAATTCCGGTGCATTGGCCGTTGCATTTAATTTCTCAATTAGGGGTTTTTGTCTATTATCGGGGAAGTCAAATTTTACTGAATTTAAGAGTCGAACTTCCCGCCGATTGGATGACAGCCGATTTCCTGTTTCTCTATCTGTTTTGGATTTGTTTAATTTGTAATCTTTCAGTTTATTTATATGATCGTTTAGCCCGATCGGAATTTAACTCTCGTAAATCCTTAGAAAAAGCCTATAGCCAAGTCAAAGAAGAACAGGAACGCTCAGAAAGTTTACTCTTAAATATTCTACCCCATTCCATTGCCCAACGGTTAAAAGAACAACCGAGTACCATTGCCGATAGTTTCAGCGATGCCGGGGTTTTGTTTGCTGATATTGTCGGTTTTACTGAACTTTCAGGACGTTTTGATCCGCCACAATTAGTTGATTTACTGAATCAAATATTTTCTGAATTTGATCATTTAGCCGAACTCCATGGGTTAGAAAAGATTAAAACTATTGGCGATTCTTATATGGTGGTTTCGGGTTTACCCATTCCCCACGATGATTATGCCGAGGCGATCGCCAATATGGCATTAGATATGCAAAAAACCTTGAGAGAATTCAATCTAAAAACCGAACAAAATTTTCATATTAGAATTGGAATTGCTACGGGCCCGGTGGTGGCGGGAGTCATTGGAATTAAGAAATTTATTTATGATTTATGGGGAGATACGGTTAATATTGCGAGTCGGATGGAGTCCCATGGTATTGCTGATGAAATTCAAGTCACAGAAACCACCTATTTAGTGTTAAAACAAAACTATAGATTTGAAAAGCGAGGAATCATTGAGGTCAAAGGTAAAGGACAAATGACCACCTACTTATTAAAAGGAAAACAAACTTAGGTATTTATATAATATAGCAGTCGCCAGACCTATTAGGACAAAAAGTGACGCTAAAAGCTAGACGGTGAAGTCTTTTCCTCCCTGTTCCCTGTTCCCTGTTCCCTGTTCCCTGCTATATTAAATCATCCCCCCTGACCCTGCTTAAAAAAGTAGGCGAGTTAGGGGGGATTGGCACTTAAATAAAATCAAGGAATTAAAGCTAAAGTAACCAAGTGCTATCAGAAAAATCCTCAGCGTAAACGGGTTGAGAGGTGGAAGAATAGGGACGGCGGCTCAATTGATAAGTCTGGGGTTTTTCAATCACTTGCGGGGCTAAAGCTTGAGCTTTCGGTTCCAAGGCTGTTTTCAACGATTCATTTTCTTGTTTTAGAGTTTTCAATTCTTCAATTAATTTAGAATTTGTCTCAGATAACTGTAACGCTGCTTCTTGAGATTTTTGTAATTTTCCTTTTAAATCAGCCGCTTGAATTTCAGTTTTTAGCCCAGCAATAAATTTATTTTTGTCATCTAATTCAATTTGTAATTGTAATATTTTTTCTTGAAGCGATCGCTCCTGATTTTGAACCTTTTCTAAAGCTGTTTTTAATTTAACAATTTGCTCCTCTAACTCTGATTCTATTGCCGATGTCGTGGGTAAGGCCGTTGATTCAGTCACCACCACACTTTCATCCGGTACAATTTCCACTTGAGCCGTTGAAGTTTTTTCGGTTTCCTGGCGTACCATATCGGAAAGACGTTTCCGCACCATTATTCTTCCTCCCCTTGGGTGAGCATTAATTTCCAGATAATAACCCTAATACGCCTTAGCTTATCAGATATTTTCGCCCTCAGAGACAACAAAAAAAAGAATCAGCAAGAGATTTTAACTCTGACTGATTCGGTGAAAATCTCAATAAGATCTAAACTAGATTAAGGTTCCACAATCACCGGAGTTCCGACATCAACCTGTTCAAATAAAGCCACCACATCCTCATTTCGCATCCGTACACAGCCATGGGAAGCGGCCTGTCCGATGGAGTTAACCGTAGGAGTTCCATGGAATCCAATGGTATCCTTGCCATCTGTCCAGAAGCCAATCCAACGCAATCCCAAAGCACTATCAGGCCCGGGAGAACGGACTTCTCCTGTCCAGGGATTTTGCCAAACGGGATTTTCAATTTTCTGCATAACCTTAAAACTGCCAGTCGGGGTTTCCCATCCCGCTTTCCCCACCGCCACCGGATAACTGGCAACCACCTGTTCTCCTTGATAGAGATAAACCCGCCGTTGACCTAACCGTAAAATTACACGTTTAGGCTGTTCCAAGGAAGGTAAAAACAAGCCCGGGTTATCCAAAGGCGGCACCATCGGGCTGAAGGACTGACTCGGAATCATCGGGATAGTGCCAGAAGAAGCCGCACTCAGGGTTTCTGGGACGGGGGCGGTTTGGGCTGTCCCGGGTTGCTGTCCCCCTAAAAATAACGTGGCTGTTGCGATACCAGCGCCGATTAAATATTGAGATAAACGTTGAGCGCTGACTTTGATGGTCATATTTGACTCCTCACTTAGAAATAATATTTAGTATTTCTCAGAAAATACGACTGGGCAAAAATCAAACTGTTCCTTAATTGAAAAGTATCATATAGCGCTAGGGAACAGGGTTTCAGAAATCAAAAGTGTCCTAACTCTAATGCGTAGCACTATAGCAGGGCCAAAGGGAGTTACTGCCCCGGGTTGCTCCTTACTTTTTCTTTGGAAATTCCTTTAGGACAGCTTGGGTTTTTTGCACCCCTTCGGTATTCCCTTGTTGTTGATAAAGTTCTAGGGCTTTTTGGAAAGACGCGATCGCTTGTGGCTCCCGATTTCCCCGACCTTTAAGCGCCATTCCCATATTAAAATGGGCTGCGGCATCCTCGGGATTATTTTCAATCACCCGACGGTAACTAATAATAGCCCCGACATAATCTTCCTTCGCCAATTGAATTTCCCCTAGGGCGGCATTGGCTTCCATCAGGGTCGGTTTTAAGGCTAAAGCCCGTTGATAGGCTTGACTGGCGGCTTCAAAGTTCTGTTCCACCTTAAAAATTTCACCGATTTGGAATTGCACATCACCATCCCGGGGGGCGAGTTGGGCTGCTTTTTCAAAGGCGGCAATTCCACCATTGCGATCGCCATATTTTAATAAAGCCGCTCCTAATTTAATCTGGATACTGGCCTCATTCGGGGCTAACATCTCCGCCTGTTGCAGCACTTCTAAAGCTTTCATCACGTTTTCTTGCTTCAAAAACGCCATACCCATGGAGGAATAGGCCTGCCAATTACGCGGATCAACGGTTAACAGGGTTTGATAGGCTCGAATTGCCCCGGCATAGTCCCCTTTGCGAAATAGGGTGGCTGCTAATCCTTGATGGGCTTGGATATTATCCCGTTTGAGTAGGGTGGCTCGACGATAGGCCTCGGCCGCCGCATCGTATTGTTGTAAATTGGCCAGAGTAAACCCTAAACCATACTGAAAATCAGCATTATTCGGTTCTAGGATTAAGGCGTTTTGATAATATTGAGATGCCACCAGAAAGTTACCCCGTAAGGCTTCTAGGTAGGCAATCCCAGAATAGATCTTAGGGTTTCTGGGATCTAAAGAAACCGCTTGGGTATAGATGCTAATGGCATTTTCCACATCTCCTGCATCCACCAACTTTCGACCCTGTTCTAACAAATCATTAAGCTGTTTGTTGGTTTGGGGGTTGGCTTGAGCTACAATTTCCGTAGCTTGAGCAATTTGGGGTGTACTTATAGCAATCACAGCCATAAATACACTACTGACCAGTAATTGAGTTCGATTTGACACGGCCTATTTTGTGTGAGAAGTTGAGCGAGTTGTCACAGGAGTTCCTAACCTATGGTTAGGGGTGAAATTGATACTGACATACTTCGGGCCATTTGTGAAGGCATCCGGTTGATCGGGTTTCCCCATTCGTAATTCCCCATTCGTAATTCCCCATTCGTAATTCCCCATTCCCCATTCCCCATTCCCCATTCCCCATTCCTTATATTTAATTATTTATATGCGATCGCCCCAACCCCGCAAACAATTCGCTCAACATTGGTTACGCAGTGAAAAAGCCCTCAGTAAAATTGTTAAATCTGCCCTATTATCCCCATCGGATTGTCTGTTAGAAATTGGCCCGGGAACGGGGATTCTCACCACGCAATTATTATCGGTAGCTCGGTCTGTGGTTGCCGTAGAAATTGATCGAGATTTATCTCAAAATCTAGTGAAAAGATTCGGTAATCGGGATAATTTTCTATTACTAGAAGGAGATATTCTTACCCTAGATATCGATAGTCAACTCCAAGGTTTTCCTAAGTTTCAAAATCCCAATAAAGTTGTTGCCAATATTCCCTATAATATTACCGGGCCGATTGTTGAACAATTATTAGGAACGATTTCAGAGCCTAATCCTCACCCATACCAATTAATTGTCCTGTTAGTACAAAAAGAAGTCGCCCAAAGGATCACGGCCAATGCTGGATCTAAAACCTTTGGGGCGTTGTCGGTGCGAGTCCAATATCTGGCTAACTGTGAATATATCTGTGATGTCCCCGCCAAGGCCTTTTATCCAGCCCCTAAAGTCGATTCTGCCGTATTGCGTTTAAGTCCCCGTCCCATTACCCATCCCGCCACCAACCCCCAATATTTGGAAACCTTACTCAAATTAGGATTTTCCAGTAAACGCAAAATGTTAAGAAATAATTTACAAAGTGTGATCAGTCGAGATCAATTAACCCAATTACTGGAACAATTAGAGATTAACCCCCAAGTTCGCGCCGAAGACCTCAGCGTTGAACAATGGGTTAATTTAACTAACTTGATGGAAATAACTGATCTAGTCACCGATTAAAATACGCTGTATCCTGTCTCTAATTCTGAATAAAAATGCGTTCCTATTCTTTAATTGCTCCGGCAAAAATTAACCTTTACTTAGAAATTATTGGCGATCGCCCCGACGGATATCACGAACTGGCGATGGTACTCCAAAGCATCAGTTTAGCCGATCAAATTGATATTCGACCCATTGGCATTGACGCCATTAGTGTCCGTTGTGATCATGCAGAAGTTCCCAATGATGATACCAATTTAGCCTATCGGGCGGCGGCCTTATTAACTCAACAATTCCCCGAAGCCATGGCACAATTTGGGGGAGTAGAAATTAATATTAAAAAACATATTCCCATTGCCGCCGGGTTAGCTGGAGGTTCCAGCGATGCGGCGGCGGTTTTGGTCGGTTTAGATCTGATGTGGCAATTGGGCTTAACTCAAAGCGAATTAGAAGTATTAGGAGCTCAAATTGGTTCCGATGTTCCCTTTTGTATTCAAGGAGGAACGGCCTTAGCCACGGGACGGGGGGAAGAACTTTCTCCCCTGAAAAATTTGGATCATTTGTATGTGGTTTTAGCCAAATATCGGAACTTGGGAATTTCTACGATTTGGGCCTATAAAACCTATCGTCAACAGTTTAGCCAAACCTATATTTCCCAAGCTCAAGATTTAGAAACCCGTCAACACCGAGTCCATTCCGGGCCGATGGTTTCTGCTATTATGCACGCAGACGGCGCGGCCATTGGTCAGTTGCTGCACAATGATTTAGAGAAAGTCGCCTTACCCGAACATCCTCAAGTCTTGCAACTGCGAGAGGCTTTTGAGTCCCAGGGGGTTTTGGGAACCATGATGTCCGGTTCCGGGCCAACGGTTTTCGCCTTAACCGAATCTGAAGCCGAAGCCCTACGGGTTTTAGAAGCAGTTAAAACCCAAATTGCCAACCCAGAATTAGAGTTTTGGACAGCAAAATTTGTCTCCACTGGTATTCGTTTAGCCCAATCATAAACCATGACTAAAAATACTCCTAAAACCTCGGAAATTTCCTCAACAACGGATTCAGTTAATCTATTTCGTTGTCTAAGTAATGCGGGAATTTATGCCGCTATTGCCTTCGGTTTGTATAATTTAACCTATGCAATATCTGGAAAATTTGCCGCCAAACCGATTCATTCTGAGAATTTTACCGCCATCCAAATGTCCGCCGCCGTTCGGACTTTGGTGCTGGGTTTATTTACCATGGGAACGATTTTATTTACTTTCCTGGCGGTCGGATTAATTGGGTTAGCATTATACGTTAGTATCCAACGATTAATTAAACCTAATATTCCTTCCTCTAATAGTTAAAAAACCGTAGTGAGGCGTTCACGCCTCTAATCTAAGCCCGGTCGGGCTTACTACCGTAGTATATTTTAGGGAGCCAGGACGCTCCCACTACAGATCGGTTGAAATTAATTTGGGAAAGAAAATAGAGCCTATTGACAAACTTTCAAACGTTCTCGCTCATCTGGACGATTAACAAAGTAACTTGATAACCAATTACAACCTCTTTCCAGTAGTTCATCTAAGTTTTGAGGAACAGACCAAACTACAACTTTATTATCTTCTCCAACGATAGCCACATATCGCCAATCAGGACTAAAACGTACAATAACTCCATTGTCAGGATGAGGGTTAACTTCCCATTTAGCTAGTTGGCGACCGAGTAAATCATAAATTTCTACTACTCCGTTTTTAGTGATTGTAGCGATCCTCTGTCCATCTGGACTAAAGCTAAAATATTCTAATTTGCTGACTTTCAAATAAGCTAAAATTTTACTCGACAAGTCCCAAATATATACTATTCTGTCTTGATCTATTCCAGCAATATGCTGACCATCTGGGCTTAAGATTGGATGAGGAGAAATAGAATCATAATTTTTATCCTTTAATTCTAATAAATTTTTACCAGAACTATTATTAATCAATATTGTCCCATCTTTTTCAGTTTCAACTTCAAGGTATTCGCCAATTTGAGGGTTACTTTGAGCAGGACTTTGATTATTAGTGTTCTCGGTGTTTAATAATTGACCTGAAAAGCTCCAAGTCTGAACAATTTTATTTGTTAAAACATCAATCGTTTTACCATCCTGATTAAAATTGACGCTATCAATGTAATCTGACTGAGTTTTGATTGAATTTAAAATCTTACCTGAAAATGTCCAAATTTGAACAATTCCATCTTCTTCAATTGTAGCAATGTACTTATTGTCAGGACTAAAAATAACATCTCTAACCCTATTTTTGCTATTTTTAAGTTGAGTAGCCTGACGACCTGATACATCCCAAAGACGAATTAGGCTATCTTCTCCATAAGTAATTAAACTTTTACTGTCAGGACTAAAATAAATAGAAATTACAGTTCGTCGATGTCCTGTAAGTTCAAGCTGTTCTTGACCGGATAAATCCCAAAGACGAATTTTACCATCTTCCCCACCTGTTGCAATGAGTTGACCATTGGGGCTAAACCTAACTGATACAACACTTCCTCGATGTCCTTTAAGTTCTGCTATTTGTTCACCTGAAAAATTCCAAACTCTAGCAATTCCATCTTTTCCAGCAGTAACTAACTGTTTACCAGTAGGACTAAAACTGACATCCAAAACACCGGATTTATGACCTTTCAGTTCTGCCAAAAGTTTTCCTGATATATTCCAAAGATAGCCTTGACCATCAAATTCAATTGTTGCAACAAACTGACTATCGGAACTAAAATTAACTCGGTTGCCTTTAAGTTTTGCTACTTGCTTACCTGACCAATTCCAAATGGTAGGCATAGAGCCACCTTCAGAAGTTACAATATATTTACCATTAGGAGCTATATTGACATCCCCTGCATCTATTCCGCCAGGAATC
>DATNRE010000627.1:0-7114 GCA_036703685.1 Candidatus Obscuribacterales bacterium | reverse complement strand
GGATCGAGACATTTCCTGCTGAGGATTAAACGCCCGATTCGTTTTCGTTGAGGTCAAATTAGGATGGATCATGATTCCAAGAATAGAAATATTATGGGTGATCAATCATCAAGCAACCCGTGAAATCGTGAATTAAAGATTTATAGCCGGGGTCTCAAACCTTCTTAGGCAGAGATCAGGGAAACTCCGGCACACAAGAGTCAACTCAAACTGAGCAAAAACTGTGGTCTGACAACGGGATTACTTTTCAGATTGGTAGAGGATTCTGATAGTTAAGCAAGTTGCCGATTTTCGTTGGATCTATTTAGATCATCCTATACTTTAATCTGGGATGTCCTTTAACTTCGGGAGATCCTGATCATCTTTATCGAATCTTTAACTGAATCTTTATATTGATCGTGGAAAATTTGGGGCTTGTAAGATTGATCAGAAGCTAGGTTGAGGGGCTTTTTTGACAAAAGTTAATATAAACAGGACTGGCGGAACTGCCATAACAATTGCTGAACTTTATGAAGTTTTTTAAATAAATGTTTATTGAAACTTAAATATTCCGATGGCAGGGGTTCGGTCTTCCAGCCTAACCCCTACAGTTTTGTTCACAACGGTTTCTAGGATCTACCGAGAAACCAAAGAGGCTTACAAGTCAATAAAGGGTTCGGTATCGTCCTCAATAATAGTGGTATCAGAAGGCGTTTCAACGGGTGAAGTGGTCACATTATTATCCTTTGGCGCTTCAACGGTTTCGGAGGAAATATTATTATCCTTTGGAGCTTCAACAGTTTCGGAGGAAATATTATTATCCTTTGGAGCTTCAACGGTTTCGGAGGAAATATTGTTATCCTTTGGCGCTTCAACAGGTGGAGTTGAAATAATATTATTCTTGGGTTCTTCAACCGGTTTAATTAATCCACTATTTGCCCTTACAAAACAGTTTGCAGGTGTACCATCAAGTTTTTTCTTAACAAAAATCCAAGGTAAAAAATGCTCGTCTCTGGTGAAAACAAAGCCACTATAACTGACTTGTGCTCGAAAAATCTCCTCGGGTTTAAATGTAGCAGCTACGGGCCAACTACTAATAGTAGGAAATCCCGGGTTATCGGGATTCCAAATTTCTTCAATACTGGCATTTCCCATCCGACAATTCAATCCCTTGGGATCGGGATCAACAACTTGCCAATACAGATGGGAAGATAGACTCACATAGTTACCTTGAGCATTAGGTTCAGGGAGGGACTGAGCCGCCCAAGTCGGTGTGATTCCCAGAAGGAAAACCAACCCTAAACTCAAAATCACTATCCTATAAATCGCTTTAAATCGGTTTAGCATCATAGTCCTCATTGAATTAGGATTTTTTCAGATGTAAGGAATTTATCCTTTATTTGACTTGGGAGCAACCCCCGTCTGGTGTGATAGGGCAGTTCTTTGATTCTAACACTTCCGCAGAATTTCCTTAAATCCGATCAAATTCTAAAACTGAAACCGAAAAATTATTTTTCTATTCCCGGGATCATAATCATTTGTTTTGTCCTCTGTTAAACTATATTTTAATTAAATAGTTTCTTGTTTTTGAACAATTTCAACATCAGTTAAATTATGATTGAGGGAGCTTGATATCAATGGCAAATAATCAATTTCCACCGGATTTTATTTGGGGGGCTGCCACCGCATCCTATCAGATTGAAGGAGCAATTGGGGAGGGGGGCCGTCTACCGAGTGTCTGGGATACCTTCAGTGCCACACCCGGAAGGGTTTTAAATGGAGACACAGGAGAAAAGGCTTGTGATCATTATCATCGTTATGAAACCGATATTCAACTGATGGTTGAATTAGGGATTAAACATTATCGATTTAGTATTGCTTGGCCGCGAATTATTCCTAATGGTAGAGGTACTGTCAATCAAGCCGGAATTGATTTTTATAAGCGGTTAGTTGATAGTTTATTAAACCATGGAATTACCCCCCATGCCACCCTATTTCATTGGGATAGTCCCCAGGCTTTAGAGGATTTATATGGGTCGTGGCGCAGTCGAGAAATGGCTCAGGATTTTGCTGATTATGTAGCGGTTGTAGTCAGTCAATTGGGCGATCGCATTACCCATTGGATGACAATTAATGAAATTCCCTGTTTTACCCATTTAGGCTATCAAGTAAATGCCATTCCACCCCATGCACCCGGAACGATTGTTTCTCGTCCCAAAGAAGTTTGGCAAACCTCCCATCATGCCCTATTAGCCCATGGGTTAGGAGTACAAGCAATTCGAGCTCATTCGACCGTTCCTTGTACTATTTCTCTGGTCGATAATTGTGCGGTAACGGTTCCAATTGCGGAAACCCCAGAACATATTTTAGCCGCCCAAAAAGCCTTTCATTTATGTGGTCAAAATGGAGGAATTACGGTTCCCGCCTTAACTGGTTTTTATAGCCCGGCTTTATTAGAATTATTAGGCAATGAAGCCCCGGATATATTACCCGGAGATTTAGAGATTATTCATCAACCTTTAGACCAATTAGGATTAAATATCTACTCAGCAACCTATGTTCGGGCTTCAGATAATCGAATGGGATTTGAATTTCTAGGACTTCCAAAAGGATATCCTCGGATGAATATGCCTTGGTTAAATATCGTTCCTGAATGTATTTATTGGGGAATTCGTCATATTAGTGAAACCTTAAATCGAGCCGATTTACCAATTTTAATTACAGAAAGTGGCTGTGCGGCTGAAGATGAATTAAACCACAATGCAGAGGTAATTGATACTGATCGGATTATGTATTTACGTCAGCATTTTAACTCAGCCCATCGGGCTATTACTGAAGGATATCCCCTCAAAGGATATTTTGTTTGGAGCTTAATGGATAACTTTGAATGGGCTTGGGGTTATCAACGCCGTTTTGGGTTAGTTTATGTCGATTATCCCACACAAAAACGGATTCCTAAAGCCAGTTTTCAATGGTATGCTGAATGTATTCGGCAAAATCGGGTAGTTTAACCTGAGCTTTAAGCCTATATAGTTTGTTCTAAGTTGGGGTAATTTTTGACTGGCGAAGTTGCTCAATTGTATCTAAATAACTAGGAATTATTTCCCCTGCAACTATACAGGCTTCTCGATCAACACTAATTAAATCTTCCCCCCAAAATACTTTTCCTAATGGGATTGATTTACCCCGATCCGGTTTCCAATTAGGACTGATAAATTGGCGATCGCCATCTACAATAGCCCCATCAAATAAATGTCCGATACAAAAATAAACATCCTGTAAGATCAAAGGTACAGAAGGACGGTGTAATTGTCCTCGGGAGTGGGGACTTCTCGCGTGATAATGCGCCCGGGGAAACAAACCATATAAATTTTTTAAGGAGGCAGAAATTAAAGGGTTTCCGTTGAGAATTGTCCGTTTAAACGCCCCAATACTAATGCGACAGTCCACCTCCGTTAATAAACTGGGGGCAAACATCGATTTAAACCGCACAGGTTGGGGGGACAAATTCGGATATTCGGTTAAAGGGAGAGTATCCGCATCCAAAATCCGCATCCCGTCCCCCAAAATTTGATCCACCCCCTGACGACGCACAATTTCATCCAGGGACACCGGAGAACAAACCCCTTCTACGATTAAAATTTCCGCCTGGGGGTTTTGGTGTCGCAGGGTTTGGAGTACGGTGGTTAATACCGCCAAACTGACCGTAACGGGCGACCCAAGCGGGTAGCCTAAATTGGGTTTGACTAAAATCCGTTTTGCCGTTAATGCGATTTTGGGGGGGTGATAGATGAATTCTGCGGTTTTGACGCTCTGAACGATAGAATTTTTCACAGGACTGGGGGAAAATTTATATAACCTGAGATAGAAATTAGCCAAGAGCTTAAATATTGCTGTCTCAAACTTTGATTGATAGTCAAGCTATTTAATAGTCAACCACCCGGAAAAGTCTTGACTAAACTGAGACAAAGATAATAAATGAATAGCTGAAGATTCCGCGGCTAAATCCCTTTCTCTTTGAATATTATAACCCCAATCTGCTAAAAATAATCGTAGAGACGTGCCACGGCGCGTCTCTGTTTCCTCTAATATTGGGTGCGTCTCTACAATTAAATCGGGTTGTTGTTGCACCGAGAATAAGGTTTGTAAGCGATCTTCAATAAACCAAATATGCGGAGTCGGTTCAATTTGGGTTAATAACTCGCGTAAAATTGCATATTTAGGACGTTTATAGCCTTTACCAAAAAGTTGATTTTCGGGAATCGTAACTCCTTGTTTTTGGAGAAGCGATCGCACAAATCTTTCCTCTTTTGTGGTAATAATATAAACTGGAAAACCACCTTCAATTAGAGGTTTAATCCGTTCAATTACACCCGGATAAAACCGATGTAATCCGAACCAACCCGATAAATCCGTATTGATCCATTCATCCCGAACCCTATCTAAATGGGGGCCAATTATTTCCGCCTGTAATTGTTCTTCTGTGATAATATTGTGAGCAATTTGTGACCAATTCTGTAAAATTTCAGTTTCCGAAATTCCCAAAACCAAAGCCCGAATTAAAACAGGCATTTCCCAACCAATTTCAATCACCGGCCGGGTTCGATAGAATAAAGGAGCCAATGCTTCCGGTGAAACCCCGGTCGGAATTGACCAAAGTTGACAATAGGTTCGCCAGGCGGTTTGAAAATATTCCAGCAGTCCGTCACAAAGAACCCCATCAAAATCTAGCGCCAATAAAGTCGGTCGATCGTTTATCATGAAACTTTAATTTAAAATTGACAATTTGGGAATTAACTTAACTTACAGTAAATTAACACCGTTTTTTTCCTCTAAAATTTGTAATTGAGGGTCAACTATGGTACAAGCCTTACAACTCCAAACCGAATTTCTGGCTAACCCTCAAACCCTCTCCCCTCAGCTTAATGCCGACTTAATTAGGGTGGCTAAACAGATCTATTATGCCTATGTAGAAGTCCACGCTCAACGAATGCGGCGGCCGTTGGGAGTTGCTATCAATCCTAGCAATTATCGCAGTTGTTTATTATTTTCCTCGGGTCAACCGATTTTGCTCCCCGGGGAATATTTTATCCCCTTTGAACAAATTGAAGCGGATTTGTTTTAATCGCCTAAGTCAGAAATTGAGATTAAGCATGGATATTATACTGAGTTTACCTGCCTATTTAATTGTGTTTGCCCTGGGAGCATCAATCGGCAGTTTTCTCAATGTGGTGATTTATCGAATTCCGGCGGGTTTATCCATACTCCATCCCCCGTCTCGCTGTCCCCACTGTTTAACGCAGTTGAGTCCCTCAGAAAATATTCCCGTTTTCGGTTGGCTATGGCTGCGGGGACGTTGTAAACATTGCCATGCACCTATTTCGAGCCGCTATCCAATTGTAGAAGGGACTACGGGACTATTATTTTTAGTTATATTTTTGAGCTTTTCCACCCTACCCCAAATATTCGGGTATTGGGTGTTATTCAGTTGGTTAATTGCCCTATCCCTAATTGATTTCGATACCTATACCCTGCCGAATGTTCTCACCCAGTCAGGGTTAGTCCTGGGTTTGGGGTTTCAACTCAGCCAGTCCCCATCCCCCAGTTACGGGTTAATCACGGGAATCATTGGAGCGGTGCTGGGTTTATGGTTATTTGAGATCATATCCTTTGTGGCAACCCTGGTCATAGGACAAACGGCCATGGGAGCCGGAGATAGTAAACTCGCAGCGATGATGGGGGCTTGGCTAGGGTGGAAATATTTACTCGTAGCCGGATTTATAGCTTGCTTATTCGGGGCTGTGGTAGGAGGAGGAGCGATCGCCTTCGGTTTAATCGGTCGCCGTCAACCCATCCCCTTCGGCCCCTTTCTCGCCCTGGGTGCGGCTATGACGGCCCTCTGGGGGCCTCAAATCCTCTCCACCTATCTAGGCCTATTTTTTCCCCTTGTCAATTGAAATACCATGTCTTGGATCACCATTCAAACAACGGCTCTGCGATGGGAAGCCGAATTAATGCAGCAAGTCCTAGAAGCCCAGGATATTCCCACCCGGGTGATAGACTTAGGGGTGTGTTCTTCCCTGGGGATGGGCAGTCCGGTAGGGCTACAAGTCCCCCTAGCCCATCGATGGGAGGCATTACTCCTATTAAGTCCCATTGATGAAGAATTAGAATCCGTAGATTAAACGTTAAGACTTGCTATAGATCGTTCTATCATGATATAGATTTTAAATTTAATCCTGGGGCGAACGGAAATCCCCCAATTTCCCATGGCCTCACAGTCTTAAAATTAGAAACAGCAAAAGTCAAAACAATTTTTAATGTCCCTATTTGATTGGTTTGCAAATCGGCGCAAATTATTACCGAACACTCCCGAACCCCAGGAACGGGAAATTGCTGATGGCCTATGGGTTAAGTGCGAAAAGTGCAATGCTTTAACATACACCAAAGACCTACAAGCCAATGATAAGGTTTGTTTGGAATGCGGTCATCATTTCATGGTCAATAGCGACGAGCGGATTGGGCAATTGATTGATCCGAATACCTGGATGGCCTTAGATGCCGAAATGTATGCGGTTGATCCCCTCAAATTTCGCGATCGCAAATCCTACAGTGACCGACTTCGAGAAACCCGGGAAAAAACCGGATTATCCGATGCGGTACAAACTGGAATTGGGTTACTCGAAGGTGAACCCGTGGCCCTGGGAGTCATGGACTTCCGGTTTATGGGCGGCAGTATGGGTTCAGTGGTTGGGGAAAAACTCACCCGACTGATTGAACACGGCACTAATGAAAACTACCCTGTGGTGATTATTTGTGCCTCTGGAGGCGCGAGGATGCAGGAGGGAATGTTAAGTCTGATGCAGATGGCGAAAATCTCCGCCGCCTTGCACCGCCACCGCAAATCCCGACTGCTGTATATTCCCGTCCTCACCCATCCCACCACCGGCGGGGTGACGGCCAGTTTTGCCATGTTAGGGGATATGATTTTAGCCGAGCCGAAAGCGACTATTGGTTTTGCCGGAAGACGGGTAATTGAACAAACCCTGAGAGAGAAGTTACCTGATGATTTCCAAACCTCAGAATACCTATTGAATTATGGGTTTGTGGACGCCATTGTTCCCCGTACCCAACT
>DATNRE010000626.1:0-4691 GCA_036703685.1 Candidatus Obscuribacterales bacterium | reverse complement strand
ATTCCTGAACCGCCGCATCGGGAAGTCCCAAAACCATGATTTTAGGCAGTCCCCCGGAAATATCAACCTCCACCCCGACTTTAACCGCATCAATTCCAATAATAGAGGCACTCCAAACCCTGGCTAACATGGTTTTTAAGTTTAATAATGGGTTCTATTTCTATCGGATCTAAGCTAACACGAAATCCGTCGTTAATTGCGCTCCACATTCTGAACAACATTTGTGATTTATTGGGTTGAGTGTGCCACAAATCGGACAGACTAATACTTGAGTATTGGTTTCCACAATAGTATGTTTTAAACCCATCATATCATCGTTACTATGACCTGGAGCCACCATGGGAAAACAATCTTCAGTACGAGTGACCCGCACATCTAATAACATGGAGCCGTCATAAGTTAATAATTCAGCGATCGCCCCGGCCAAACTTTCCCGGCGAGAAATATTCAGGGATTTAATATTATAAACATCGGCTAATTTAGCAAAATTGGGACTACCTTTTTCTAAATTGGTGGCTTCATAGCGATCGTCATAAAATAAATGTTGCCACTGGCGCACCATGCCTAAGCAACCATTATTTAAAATAATCACTTTGATTCCCACATTATATTGAGAAATAGTTCCCAATTCCTGCATATTCATTTGAAAACTGCCATCCCCACTAATACAAATTACCTGTTCATGGGGGAGGGCAATTTTTACCCCCACCGCCGCCGGAAGTCCATAGCCCATGGTTCCTAAACCCCCGCTCGAAATCCACCGTCGCGGCCCGGTTTTGAGGAATTGAGCCGACCACATTTGATGCTGTCCGACATCGGTGGTATAAAAAGCATCGGGGGCTTGGCGAGAAATTTCTACAATCACTTCTTGAGGAGAAATTCCGGTTTCCGGTTGAGAAATTTCTAAGGGATATTCTAAGCGCAGTTGGGCTAAATGTTCACACCAACTCCGATTTTTTTCGAGATTAATACTATCTCCTAACTCATGGGCGTGACGCAACAAATCCACTAAAACTTGACGCACATCTCCGACAATGGGAATATCGGGTTGGCGTGTTTTTCCCACTTCCGCCGGATCAATATCAATATGAATCACTTTGGCATTTTTCGCAAAGTCATTACCTTGACTCGCCACGCGGTCATCAAATCGCACCCCTAAAGCGATTAATAAATCACATTCAGCCACGGCAAAATTAGCGTAGGCCGTGCCGTGCATTCCCAACATTCCTAAACATAAAGGATGATTTTCATTGAATATTCCTTTTCCCATTAAAGTCGTGGTGAGTGGAATTTGAAATCGTTCTATTAATTCTTGAATTTCGCCATGGGAATTGCTAATAATGGCTCCGCCGCCGACATATAATAAGGGTTTTTTTGCCTGTTGAATTAACTCTAAAGCTTGATGAATTTGGCGAGGATTTCCTTTGACCGTTGGCTTATATCCAATGAGTTTAACTTGACCGGGTTCAACGGGACGATAATCAATTTTAGCAATGCCCACATCCTTGGGAATATCAATTAAAACTGGCCCGGGTCGGCCACTATTGGCTAGGTGAAAGGCTTCAGCTACAATCCGAGAAATATCCGCCGGATTTCTCACTAAATAAGAGTGTTTAACAATGGGTAACGTTATCCCATAAATATCAATTTCTTGGAAGGCATCGCTCCCTAAAGACCCCCGGGGTACCTGTCCGGTAATGGCCACCATCGGCACGGAGTCCATGTAGGCCGTCGCTAAGCCCGTAACGAGGTTGGTGGCTCCGGGGCCAGAGGTCGCCAAACAGACCCCCACCCGACCCGTTGCCCGGGCATAACCATCGGCGGCGTGGGCGGCGGCTTGTTCGTGGCGGACTAGAATATGTTGGAGATCTCCTGCCTGTTCTGCTCGATAAAGTTCGTCATAAATGGGTAAATTTGCCCCGCCGGGATAGCCAAAAATATGTTTAACACCGTGATGTTTGAGGCTATCAACTAAGGCAAACGCGCCTGAAACTTGTTGTTGATTTTGCATATCTTTCTCCTGAGAATTATCAACTCTCGGTTGAGGATTAATTAACCTAATAAAAGGATAATTTTGTAATGAATTATTGTTTTATTCTTGCTGTAAAATTTATACTTCTATAATAAGGCAAATTTAGGAGAGAAAAGCTGTATTTTTTATTAAATTTTATAAAAGGAAAAGGGTTAAGAGGGAAAAGAAAAATCCCCACCTGGAAAATTAGCGGATGGGGAGAATGAGGAATTGAAACTCAGCCCGGGTTAAATTGCCGCAACCACACTAACCGGAGTTTCCTGCTGTTTCAGTAATAAACCATATTCTAAACCTTCCACAACCGCTTGATAGGAAGCATCAATAATATTAGTAGAAACTCCCACGGTTGTCCAACGTTGCTGACCGTTACTGGACTCGACTAAAACCCGAGTTTTTGCCGATGTTCCTGAACCGCCATCGAGAATTCTAACTTTATAATCCCGCAGTTGAAATTCGGCAATCATCGGATAAAAATTAACTAATGCCTTTCTTAAAGCCGCGTCTAAAGCCGATACGGGGCCATTTCCCTCGGCGGCTTCTAAGATATCTTGACCATTAACCGCTACTTTCACCGTGGCTAAAGCATGGCAAATTTCGTCACTGGATTTATCACAATGGACTTGAAATCCTTTGAGGGTAAAAAAGGCTTTGCGGGTTCCTAATGCTTCTCGCATTAATAAATCAAAACTCGCCTCCGCCGCTTCAAATTGATAACCCTGATTTTCTAAATTCTTCAGTTGTTGTAAAATTTTACGACTGGCGGGATTATTCCGGTCTAAATCAATGCCAAAGGTTCTAGCTTTAGCTAAAATATTACTTAAACCCGCTTGATCGGAAACCACAATTCGCCGTTGATTTCCAATAGTTTCCGGGGGAATATGTTCATAGGTTAGGGGATTTTTTTGTACCGCAGAAACATGAATTCCGCCCTTATGGGAAAAAGCCGATAATCCCACAAAAGGCGCGTGATCATCCGGGGCTAAATTGGCAACTTCACTAACAAATCGACTCACTTCTGTTAGTCTTTTAATCTGTTCATCTTGAATACAATTATAGTCTAATTTTAACTGAAAATTGGGAATTAAGGTACAAAGATTGGCATTTCCACAACGTTCTCCATAACCATTAATGGTTCCTTGTACCATCGTGACTCCTTCTAATACGGCGGCGATCGCATTGCCAATTGCTGTTCCTGAATCATTATGACTATGAATCCCAAATTGCAGGGGAAAAGGCGTTTCTAAGTTTTTTGTCGCTTGAATTGCCTCCCGCACAATTTGAGTAATTTCATGGGGTAAAGTCCCGCCATTGGTATCACAAAAAACCAACCATTCTGCCCCCGCCTGGGCCGCGGTAATTAAGGTTTGTAAGGCATAATTAGGATTATTTTTATAGCCATCAAACCAGTGTTCTGCATCATAAATTACCCGTCTTCCCTGACTCCTGAAAAACTGAATGGTATCCGCAATCATCGCCAGATTTTCTGTTAGGGTAGTTTGTAATCCTTCGATCACGTGCAAATCCCAGGATTTCCCAAATAATGTGATCCAAACAGTTCCGGCGGATAAAATTGCTTTTAAATTATCATCTTCTGCTGCATTACTATTAGGTCGTCGAGTCGAACAAAATGCCACGACTTCCGAATTAACTAAGGGTTGTTCTTGCAACTTCCAAAAAAACTGCACATCTTTAGGATTTGCCCCCGGCCATCCTCCTTCAATAAAAGGGATTCCTAAACTATCTAATTGACGCGCAATTCGCAATTTATCATCAAGAGATAAAGATAATCCTTCCCGTTGGGCGCCGTCTCTTAATGTGGTGTCGTAGATCCAAAGGGGATTAGTCATAGGTTCTAAAATTTATAGTTAACAATTAATTGATAGTGCTGCAAATATCAGTAGTTGATTATTGGTGATGTGACCTCTATGGGCTTGTAATCATCCATCTTAGCTAATTTTTTCTTTTTCAATCTTATTTTACTTTTAAATCTCTCGTTTTGGGCTTGAAAAAAGTAACAATTTAGTTAAGAATCATTGCATAACTTTTATTCAGGGAAAAATGGTACAAATTCAAGCTCAAGGGAAAACGATTACTTGCGATCGCGGTGCTAATCTCCGTAAAGTCCTGTTAGAAAATGGAGTTGATCTCTATAATGGTCAAGCTTCCCTAATAAACTGTCACGGGTTTGGGACTTGTGGGACTTGTTGCGTGGAAATTGAAGGGGAAGTCTCCGAACCCCAATGGAAAGAGAAAACCCGCCTTTCCCTTCCTCCCCATTCCTCAGATAAACAACGCCGTTTAGCCTGTCAGGTTCAGGTTTTGGGGGATATCAAAGTTAAAAAATATGACGGTTTCTGGGGTCAGGGTTCCGAAACCGCCTGGAATTCCTAGTTAATAATTTAGATTCTGGAGCACCCAGTAGGCTAAAAATTCAGAAATTTTAAAAACTTTCAATCCAAATGTTGACTCAATTGGCATTTGGATTGAAACTTGATCATATTCTTTTCTTGCTAAGATATAATAAAATTTTATGGAGGTTGAAAGGATGACAATACTGAATATTTCTCTACCGGAGTCAATTCAAGATTTTGTCGCTCAACAAGTAGATAAAGGGGGTTATGGGAATGTTAATGAATACATTTTAGATTTACTATGTCAA
>DATNRE010000625.1:0-2921 GCA_036703685.1 Candidatus Obscuribacterales bacterium | reverse complement strand
CTCCCCGTGCATCCGTTCAAGTGATGAATTTAGACGGGTCTAATCAACAAATTTTTGCGTCTGGACTGAGAAATCCTGTGGGGTTAGATTTTCAGCCAGAAACCAATGAATTATATACAACCGTGAATGAACGGGATGGGTTAGGAGATGATTTAGTTCCTGATTATTTTACTCGCATTCGTTCAGGGGAATTTTATGGCTGGCCCTATAGTTATTTTACCCCGAATAATCTTGATCCACGTCATGTTCAAAACGGTGAAAGTGTGCGCCCTGATTTAGTTAAAAAAACCCTAAAACCCGATGTTCTGTTTCAAGCCCATTCTGCGGCTTTGGGATTACAATTTTATGACGGAAATACCTTCCCAGAACCCTATAAAAATGGTGCATTTGTAGCATTTAGGGGGAGTTGGAACCGCAATGCTGGCACGGGATATAAGTTAGTATTTATTCCTTTTAATCAAGGTCGTCCCCAAGGCTATTATCAGGATTTTTTAACCGGATTTTTAGTCAATCCTGCTATTCCTGAAACTTGGGGTCGTCCGGTGGGTTTATTAATATTACCCGATGGAAGTTTGATTTTTACAGAAGAAAGTAATGGTCGGATTTATCGTGTTCAATATGCTCCCTAAGTTGGGTTAAAAATAAGCGGTTAATAATTTAAACCACACCATCTAGCTTGATCATGATTACAGATTGGTATAGCGATCGCCATCACGATTAGCACAGGGATTCGGTGCAAAAGTGGGAAGGATAGCCTATAATATTTTCCTAACGACCTTGGCAATTACTATAAATCATCTGTTCAGAGGCTTCTTCAAAGAATACCAAGACCATTTGTTTTCCTGAATCCCCTATATCTTTAGCTTCATCGGCGATAACATATAAGTTAACATATTTGGGTCTTTTAGGACGACAAGCCCTGGCAATTCCCTTGATTGTAAAAGTTTTATCCTCTTTTTTTCTCATTTCATCAAAGATTTCTTTCAGACCTATTAATTCTGGAAAGGGATTCCCGGCATAAACTCCCGCTTGGAGATGTTGGGGATAATCGCAATAATAAATCAAATTGGGTGATAGATATTGAATGATAAATTGATCATCGATCACTAAATACTCTATTCCTTTAACACTTAGGAGATTTTGGAAGCTAGAAACCGAGGGTAGGGGGGAATTATGTTCTTGACTTGTATTGTTAATAGCCGGATTTAATCGATAGCCCATCCCATAAACATTTTCTATGATATCTTCAGAATCTTTGACTTTTTTAAATGCTTTCCTGATCCCTTTGATATGGGTTCTTATACTACTATAAGTGGGAATATGATCCATATCCCAAAGCCGATCAATTATGAAATCATAGCTTAAGATATACTTGGGGTTTTTTAAAAACAATAATAATAGTTGGTATTGTTTAGGGTATAAGTCAACAATTTCACCCCAATAAGTTACTCTACATGAATCCGTATCTACGCAGATTTGACAAGGTACTAACATATTCTTATCCTCGAAAAAAATAAATTAAAAAAAGATTTTGATAAAAATTGGAAAGTTTAGGTCTGCCTAAAAACTTTTTAGGCTTCATTTTGTAATATTTATATACTCAATTATAAACCAATATCTGTACTTAATCCGATATATTAACTTTATAGCAAAACCCATGTGCTTTCTTATACATATGCACGCTTGCAACCCGTAAATCCTGATTTTTTTTCCCGTAAATTATAAAAAAATTATTAAATTTTGGTTAAAACCCTGTATTTATCCCTATTTACACAAAGTTTACACAGTTGCTTCGTAATCTTAATGATCAAAGGGTTCCGTATTTTTACGGAACCGATAAATAAGATAAATAATAACTAGAGGATAAAAACATGACTTTAACAACCTACAACACAACTTTTACAGAGCATAATGGCGAGAGCAAGGAGTCGATTGATCTTAAGATCGAATACGGTGCTGACTTCACGGGCGATGAATTAGACGACATAAGAATTACACTTGCCCTCAATCCTGCCTCTCAGTCTGGTACAGAGGATATAGTTGGCTTCGCGTTCGACATTCAGAACGATGCTGTTAGTGATTTGAAGATCGTGGAACCGATCACAACGGCTCTAGTTCCAGGCGCGACTTCTTCTTTAAGTCCCACCACACCATTAACAGGTATAGCTGCCAATAATGTAGGCGATGGTTATTTCTATGATTTTGACTTATCCACAAATGGCCTCAACGCATTGCCACCCTATGATGTTGGTATTCAGCTTAACAAGGGGGGATTGGGAGATGGTCAAGTTCAGAGTACGACATTTGTTCTGACATCATTATCGGGTACGAATAGCCTCGATGCAGAGCAACTACTCGAAAATACAGACTGGTGGATACGACTACAATCCACAAGTCCTCCTAGCGGTTCGAGTGCCAAAACGGGTGGAAAGCTTGGAGATATACCTACCCCTGGTACTTTTACTCCTCTAATCAATATTAATAAAGTCACCAATGGAGTTGATGATTTAGAAGTGTTAGCAGGTAGTGAAATAACCTGGAGTTATACAGTCACTAATTCTGGTAACGTTCCATTATCTAACGTATCATTAATAGATGATCAAGAAGGTGCAATTAGTAATTTCATTGGTGGTGATACTAATAATGATGGTCAATTAGACCTAAGTGAAACATGGGTTTATGAAGCTACAGGTAATGCGGGTGTTGGCGATTACAATAATATTGGTACAGTCGCAGGTGACTACAACGGAACAACTGTAACTGATCAAGACCCTAGTAATTACTTTGGAGCTAATCCTCTAATCAATATTAATAAAGTCACCAATGGAGTTGATGATTTAGAAGTGTTAGCAGGTAGTGAAATAACCTGGAGTTATACAGTCACTAATTCTGGTAACGTTCCATTATCTAACGTATCATTA
>DATNRE010000624.1:0-4421 GCA_036703685.1 Candidatus Obscuribacterales bacterium | reverse complement strand
CGCTGATTCTCCCTCTTGCAATTTTTCAATTAGGGTTTGAGTTTCTGCCTTTAATGGTTGTAAAAATTCAACTTGTTTTTGAGTTGCTGACGCTTCAAAATTGAGTTGGCTTAGTAATCGCTGATTCGATGTAATTTGGCTTTGGACTCGTTCAATACTAGCCTGTTGAGATTGTAGTTGAGCCGTGGCGATCGCCTCTTGGGTTTGGGCTTCTAAATGAATCCGTTCAATTAACCCTTGTTTTTGAATCAGTTCGGCTTGAAAGGCGGTGAGTTGTTGTTGTAATCCCGATAATTCTTGGGTGGCAATTTGTCGATCTAGTTCGGCTAAAACCTCACCTTTTTTAACAGTTTGCCCCTCTTTAATTGGAATTCGAGATACTTTTCCCAACTCAACGGGATGGATTTTGTAAACTTCCCCTTGGGGTGCTAATTTACCCTTGGCTTGACCGACTTCATCAACGGTTCCAAAATATCCCCAAGCACCAAAGGCGATACAAAAAATAAATCCTCCCAACATCAGTTGCAGAGGAAAAGACGCAGGAGGTTGATCCAGTAAAGACTGTAAGGCATTTGACCAGTCTGGTTTCGCCGAAGGAATATGGGGGGGAGGGGAAGATTTTTTGGGGATTTTTTGGGGAGGTGCAAGTTGAGGGAAGGGAACAGAACCAGCAATACCGCCATAAATTTCGTCGGTGTGTTTTGTCTGTTCAATACCCAATTCCAGATCCTCTAAATAATCATCCTGCACCGTTACAGACAATTGGGAGTCTGAATGATCAGTGTTTTTACTGACAGGGGAGAACAGTTTGTACGGTTTCATAAGCTGATGTAAAAAACTGGCTAATAAAGGTTAGTGTTTTAATTGTTTTTTTTAATGAAATTAAGTCAAATCTACTGTTAACAAAAAGTGACGACCGCTTAAAGGGGTTTGAGACTAACAAACGCATACAAGCACCCTATAAACAGTCCCCAGGGTTTAAGTGATCCTACGTTTCAGCCAGTGTTCTTGTTTTTATCAAAATCCTCTGTGTTTATACTAGGGTAACTTCTGATTTAAAACTGCCAGATTGGCAGATTTATTTAAAAAGTTTTGTTAAGAGAGGAGATCGGAGAAGATGAACCTAGGGTTTGGGACTGTTTTATTTTTGATCAAAAATCAGATCCCCCTAAATCCCCCTTAAAAATGGGGACTTTCAAGTCCGGTTCCCCCCTGAACAAGGGGGGTTAGGGGGGATCTAGGAGCTTAGAGAAAGTCAAGGAATTGTAAGGCAATTGAGGCTATAAAGCCAGTTGTTGCTGGGCTAAATGATAATAGAGTCCTTGAGTTGCCATCAGGTGTTCATGGTTGCCCTGTTCAACCAAAATGCCTTTATCTATAACTAGAATACAATCGGCACTTCTCACGGTTGACAGACGATGGGCAATAATAATCGTAGTGCGGTCGCGTTGCATTTGTTCTAAATTGCGTTGAAAACGGTGTTCACTTTCGGTATCTAAAGAACTGGTTGCCTCATCTAAAATTAGGATTCTAGGACTTCCTAATAAGGCTCTGGCGATCGCTACTCGTTGCCGTTGCCCTCCCGATAAACTTGATCCCCGTTCTCCAACTTTGGTATAATATCCTAAGGGTAAACCCTGAATAAATCCATGAACTTCTGCTAATTTGGCAGCCTCAATAACTTGATCTAAAGTATACTCATCCCGATAGAGCGTAATATTTTCTAAAAGGGTTCCTGAAAATAAATAACAATCCTGGGGAACAACGCCCATTTGTATGCGTAAAGAAGGGGGAGAAACATGGCGAATATCATGTCCATCTACATAAATATGTCCGGTTGTGGGATGGTATAAACCTTGGATTAATTTAACTAGGGTGCTTTTTCCTGAACCACTGCGCCCAACAATCGCAATAGTTTGACCCGGAGGAAATTTAAAAGAAAGATTTTGCAGAATATTTGTTTCCGCATCTTCTTGATAACGAAAAGTCACGTTATGAAAATGAATTTCTCCCTGGATTCTCGGTAATACAATTAACGGTTTTTGCGGGGTTTCTTCCGGTTCTTGCTCAAAGACATCATTTAACCGTTCCACTGAAATTAATACTTCTTGCAATTCGTCCCATAATCCTACTAAGGCAAGAATCGGACTAATTACATAACCCTGCATCATATTAAAGGCAACAAACTGACCAATAGTTAATTGATCTTGAATCACCAAATTTACACCAAACCAAAGTAAAAATGTACTGCCAATCGAATTAATTAACCCACTGACAAATCCTAAATTAATTCCTAATTTCTGAGCTTTAAACTGAACATTAATCTGTTGGGTTAATTTTTCTTCCCAACGCCAGCGTAATTCCGGTTCCGCCGCTACCGCTTTCACCGTATTAATTCCAGTCAAAATTTCCACTAAGGTTGAATTTTGATCCGCCGCCGCGTTAAATACTTGACGGGAAATATGCCGTAACATAGGCGTTGCTGCCAATGTCAAAATAATAATTAAAGGCACAATTGCTAAAATTAATACGGTCAGTTTCCAGTTGTAATAAAGCATCAAACCTAAATAGACAAACCCCGTTACAACATTCAACGCTGATAGCAAAATTTGACCGACGAGAAACCGTTGAATTTTCTGATTTTCTTGAACTCGGGTAATGATATCCCCGACGCGGCGGGACTCAAAGAACTTTAAAGGAAGTTTTAGTGCGTGGTTAATAAACCCACCAATTAGGGTTAAATCCAAACGATTTGATAAGTAACTCAATAGATATTGTCGAATTGAAGATAACCCCAAACTCCAGACACCAAATAATAACAACCCCAAGGCAAATACATTTAAACCGGTGAGGCTTTTATTCACTACAACCCGATCTAAAATAATCTGGGTTAATAAGGGAGTTACAATCCCAAATATCTGAATTAATAGGGATAACAAAACAATTTGTAATCCCAAAAACCGATGGGGCCAAATTACCCCCGCAAACCGACCAAGAGAGCGTTTCTGCTCTTGGAGTTCATGAAATTGATCCGTAGGTTCCAAAAGTAAAGCATAGCCCGTCCATCCCGCCAAAAACCCCTGACGAGACAGGGTTTTTCTGCCTTCAGCCGGATCAGCAATCACAACCTGATCACGCCGGACTTTATAGACCACAATATAATGATCCCCTTGCCAATGGGCAATCCAAGGATTTTTTTCCGTTTCTAAACGATTCAAACTTGCCCGGACTGGTCGGGCTTGATAACCTAAACGTTCTGAGGTGAGAGTGAGGTTTTTTAAGGAGACTCCCGATCGCCCTACATCCGAAATATTACGGAGGTTATTAATGCTTAAATATTTCCCCCAATATTGACTAATCATTGCCAAACAAGCGATCCCACAGTCGGAGGAGCTTTGTTGTTCTATAAAAGGATACCCTTGCCAAAATCCTCGCCAGACTCGTTGACGTTTGGGTTTGGGGAAGCTGAGGGTTTGGGGGGTTGGGGGAGCGATCACCGGGGATGGTTTCACCGTGGCGGGTTGAAGATCAACGGTTTTTTCCTGTTTCCGTAGCGGAGATTTCCCACCTTGTACAGATGCTGTCTGTAAGGTTTCTGCGGGAAGTTGATAGACGACTAACTCCGTGGCGGCGATCCATTCTGGGGGGATGGGATCGGGTTCTCCCCAACTTTCGCCCACCTGGGGAACGTTATCAGCGCCTGTAATTTGTCCTTGGTACAGCCAAAATCGGCTCTCTTGGGTTGGGAGTGCCGAGATCAGGGGAGTTCCAGCCTTGATCTGGTGTTCGGTGCAGTGGGATAAAAGTTCTTGTAGTCGGTGACTGGTCAACCGTCGCCAGTCCGTTTGGGTTTTGAAGAATAATAACCGTTTTCGGTTTTCGATGGTGGTTTGTAGATAGGTTTGTAGCTGAGGAATTTGTTTGATCTGGGTTTGAATTTCAGTCAGGGGAATGGAAGCGAGGATAACTTCACTAGCGGCGATCGCTTCATAGGATAAATCCTGATCTCCGCCAAAGGTTTCACCGGGTTCAACGACAGTAACCGAAACCTGTCGATTTAACTGTTTGTCCCAACTCAGGAGTCGGACTCGACCCTCAACGACTAAATAAACCGATTCCATAGGTGCGGTGTGAGCGGTTTTTTTGTCGGAAATTGATAAATTCTCAATCGGATCTCCCATGTCCAAGACTTGTAGATGCCAATGTTGACACCAAGTTGCTGGGTTAAGGGTCTTGACGGGGATTTGTGTGAGGAAATTTTCTAAGCTAGAAATTAATAAGGATCGAGACATTTCCTGCTGAGGATTAAACGCCCGATTCGTTTTCGTTGAGGTCAAATTAGGATGGATCATGATTCCAAGAATAGAAATATTATGGGTGATCAATCATCAAGCAACCCGTGAAATCGTGAATTAAAGATT
>DATNRE010000623.1:0-7872 GCA_036703685.1 Candidatus Obscuribacterales bacterium | reverse complement strand
AAGGCATCTCCCAACAACTCATCAGCCAAACCCAAAATCCCCGTTTTGCTCAACCGATTGATTGTCAACTGGGTCAGGATTGCTTTATTTTGTTATATCCCGATCGCGATCCCACCCCTAATGCTAACGACCGGATGTAATGTGACTCGTAACCCGATTTGGGAACAGTCTTGGGCCTATATTCCTACGGGGTTAATTCGGGCTGGATTTTCCCCTCAACCTCCAACGATGGATGAATTATGGCAGGGAAAATTTAATCAAAATATCCTACCCCAAGACAGTCCGGCTTTGTTATTTTGGGTACAGGTTTATGGGGTATTAACTGGGGATAAAATGGTTTTTAATCTCTATGACCCCCAGGGACAAAGAGTTTTAAATAATGAAAATTTTGTGAATGATTCTAGTAAAACTTGGATCGGTTATGTGGGAAAAAAAAATAATCCTCAACAACCTTTAACTGCTGGAACTTGGAAAGCAGAATATCAATTAATTCGAGGCGATCGCACTTTAGTTAAAACTCAAAAACAACTGGAAATTCAATAGGGAATAGGGAATAGGGAACAGGGAACAGGGAACAGGGAACAGGGGATAGGGAATAGGTGAAAAAAAGATATAATCTCAGTTATTAGTTAACTCCTAAACTGATAACTGATAACTGATGACTGATAACTGATTATTCGTCTTCCCAATCATCTAAATAACGCTTTAATAACGGTTTAATATCTGCTTCGATGGGTTGTTCTTCTTCCTCCAATTCAGTAGAATTAAAATTCAGGGGTTCAATAATTTTAGCAAAGGCATCCTGCACAAATTGTTTCACAAATTCATCCCGACGGGTTAGCTGAAATTGTCGTTGTACTACTTCTGTCATTCCTCCATCTCCCCAGTCTTGATCCTGGCGGAAATATTCAATAAAACTTTTACCTGCAATTCGGGTTAAATAGGCCGCACTCACCGCTTGAATTGCCCGTCCTACTACTAAGGTTGCTAAATTTAATTGTAGGGCGGTTGAGACTAACTGAATTACCCCTTTTACTACTCCTAAACTTCCCAAGGTTTTTGCTAAGGATAGGGCTAATTCTCGACCGCGATCGCTATTTAATTCACACCCATAAATTTTACCAATTTCGATTACCATTTGGGTATTAACCGCCGCCGTAGCAATTAAATCAATTACGGGTAAAGGTGTTACTGCAATGACCCCCGCACCTATCCATTGAAACCGCTCAACGATTTTTTCTGCTTCCCGTTTGCGTTGACTATCAATTAAGAGTCTAGCTTCTTCTCCTAAGCGTTGGGATTGTAATAAAATATTATCGGCAATTAATTCTTCTCCTTCGGATCTTAAAATTAGGGCGATGCGTCGAATTAAGGGCATAATATCCGGTTCTGGCTGTATTATCTCTCCTGTTTCTAATTTAATTGATTGCGGATTTGCGGCAATAGAAATCACATCATTTGCATCTAAAAATGGTTTGACTCTATCTTTAAGTTTAGCTAAAATAATATGTTGATCCGCTTCTGTATACAAATCTTTTTTATTTAAAATAATGAGCGATCGCTTGCCAATTTCAACTAAGGCTTGTAAAGAGTTATATTCTGATTGTCTTAAATCATTATCTAAAACAAATAATAATAAATTAGCATCCGTCGCCAGGGAACGGGCTAATTTTCCCCGCTCAGATCCGGCTATTCCTGCTTCTGAAATTCCGGGGGTATCGGTAATTAAAATTTCTCGTTCAATTCCTTCTAATTTTAAATGATAGGTTTCGCCCACTTCGGTAGTTCCCATGGGTGCATTGACTTTCCCGACCATCTTACCCATTAACGCATTAACTAAGGAGGTTTTTCCTGCCGAACCCGTACCAAAAACAACTACTTGAATATTACCTTTAGCTAATTCTGAAGCCATATCTTGGGAGCGACTCAATAGGGCTTTTTTAGCAACTTGATCTTGAATTTGAGTCACCTGTTGTTGTACGGATTTTAGCGATTCTTCTGCGGCTTCTAGTTTGTCTAAAGGAATTTTTAAAGGTCGCCGTTTTTTGCCAGATTTTCCTGATTTTTGGAAGAATCGAGTATAATAAAAAAAGGCAAAGATCCCTAATCCTAACAAAATAATTAACAACAAAAGTAGCAAATTGGCTAAAATCGGATTTGCTGACCAAATCACCTGACTATAAAGAGCCGATAGGGAACTCACCAGCCAAATCATTAAGCCTAAAATTAGACAGATTCCAAAAATTAAAAGTAAATAAAGAGAGATAGGCATATGGCGATCGCTCCAACCCGAAATTAGGCAAATGAGTCTTTCTCTACTATAGCAATTCTTAACAACTATTGCTATAGTTTACAATTATCAACCTGTGTAAAAAATAAAGTTCTGGCTTTAATTTCTTGAGAAGACAAGGAGAGAGAATTAGGGGACAGAAGCTGATAATTTAATTGCATTTTCATACCTTTTTCAAGTTGATTAAGGCGAGGAAGATGACCCTCCGGTGCTTCTAAAGAGAAAGTCATTTTATCATAATTTTTCCATTTTTCTTTGCCATCTTCCCCCGATTCAATCCATCTTACTAAGTCGGTAAAATGAATATAAGCATTAGGATCATATCGAGCTAGATCCTCATCTTGTAATTGATTATCTGTCTCTAGGAAAATTCGCTTTTGAACACTAAAACCAAACAACCCTCCCGAGTATTTTTTCCACAATTGATCAATAGTTCTTAAATAAGAACAAGATATTTTTTTAATCGAATCTTCATCTAAATAACCAACACTTTCCCGATTAGTAATTTTGACTAAAACTTGATTGGTTTTTTGATCGGCTTCCTTCCATTTTTTCTGTTCTAGGAGTTTTTCTAATTCTTGAATATATTTGGGTTTTCTCACACAACTTTGTTCTTCACTGAGTAAATTAATATCAATTACCGCTAATTCATCTTCAGAACTCACCACTTCAATATATCCAAATCCATCATTAATAATTTGATTCATCCTCTGTTTAAACCCATTAAATTCCGTATTTCGATCAGGGTTTTGTTTTCCAATCACCTCAACTGAAGGTAAACGCTTGACTTTATCTCCTTCTAAAATAGCACCTTCACAAATAGATTTGGGGAGAACATAAATATTTAAACTATTGGGATTAACACTAATATTCAATTTTTCAATATATCCACGATATTGTCTATTTTGCTCTAAGGGAGGTTGGGAAAATCCCAATAATTCCCGATAAAATTTGAGAATATTCTGGTCATTATTCAGATAATTCAAAAAATTGATCTGGGTTAAAGTTCCATATACAGTAATCAGTGATCCCGTAATAAATCCAAAAATAAAAGTAGGAAATTGATCAATAAATTTCCAAATTAATGTATCGCTTCTCACGGGTAATCTAGGATTTTTCATGTTAATATTAATAGATGCTATGTGAATTAAAACAGGGGAAAGTCAAGAGAGTTTCATAATATAGCAGTTGCGTCTAGCCAAAAACTCAGACTATAAAGTCTTTTTCTTCCTGGGCTTTACTCCCAATTCCCTGATGTAGCATTGAAAAAAAACAATGCTAGGCTTAAATTCTAACAGAACATCCTAAAAAATAAACGGTTTTATGCGGTTGTTATCGGATCAACTTTGCCACTCACGAGTCGTTAAAAATACAATCCTTGATCACTATATTTTTATTTTTTAAGCTTTAAAATCATCCCAAACAACTATAATGATTGTCATTAACCCTAATTCAATTTTTGATAATTATTGCGGATGTACAGTGTTTTTTTATACAAAAACTCATCAGTAAATTCTCTAAATTAATTCTAATTCTGTTTACCTCTGAATCCCAATACTGGTTATTTCCCTATGATCATGGCTTTAAATCCGTCTGTTATTGTTGAGTTTTGTCAAGTCAATTATCAAATTGATCAGCGTTTCTTGATTGAAAAATTAAATTTAAAAGTCTATCAAGGGGAAACCTTAGTTTTATTAGGAAGAAGTGGCAGTGGAAAAACCACAACCCTAAAACTGGTGAATCATTTATTAACTCCCACGGAGGGAGAGGTTTTAGTGGAGGGAAAATCAACCCATCAATGGGATCTAATTAAACTCCGCAGACAGACAGGTTATGTGATTCAAGATGTGGGTTTATTTCCCCATTTTACCGTAGAACAAAATATAGCTTTAGTCCCTAAATTACAACAATGGAAACGCGATCGCATTCAGGAAAGAGTATATCAACTCTTGCATTTAGTGAACCTAGATCCGGCTCAATTTGCCCATCGTTACCCCCAGGAACTTTCAGGCGGTCAACGTCAACGGGTGGGTGTGGCTCGAGCTTTAGCAGCCGATCCTCCGTTATTATTAATGGATGAACCCTTCGGCTCCCTTGACCCGATTACTCGCCTAGAATTACAGCGAGAATTTCGCCGTCTCCAACAACAATTAGGAAAAACAATTATTTTTGTTACCCATGATATTCAAGAAGCATTTTTATTAGCTTCTCGGATTGGTTTAATGCAGTATGGACAGTTAGTATTTTTAGGAACTCCTACGGATTTCAAACAATCGGAACACCCCGAAGCCCAGGCTTTTTTAGAATGTTTAAAATTACCCACTTAGTTATACTTGTTTGAGAAAATGATTGACTTTTTGAGCCGTTATGGTGCGGAAATAATCGAACGCACAACCCAACACTTAATTTTAGTAGGAATTGCCATAATATTTGCTATTTTAATTGGGGTTCCCCTGGGAATATTATTAACTCGAAATCCTAAATTAAGTCAACCGATTTTAGGCTTTGCCAATGTTATGCAAACCATTCCCAGTTTAGCCCTATTTGGGTTTTTAATTCCGATGCCGTTGATTGGGGGAATTGGCGATCGCACTGCCATTGTTGCCATTACACTTTACTCCTTATTACCCATTATTCAAAATACCTATGTGGGAATTACTAACGTTGATCCCGCCGTATTAGAAGCCGGAAAAGCCATGGGCATGACCCCTAGACAATTATTAACTCAAGTCGAAATTCCCCTATCTTTAAATATCATTTTAGCCGGAATTAGAGTCGCCAGTGTGATTGCAATTGGTTTAGGAACCATTGCCGCCGCCATTGGTGCGGGAGGGTTAGGAGTATTAATTTTTAGAGGGTTAGCAACCGTTAATAATCAACTATTATTAGCGGGAGCCATTCCAGCCGCCATCCTGGCGTTATTCGTTGATTTAGGACTAGGAAAACTGGAAAAACGACTAAAAAAATCCCCGTAGTAAGCCCTTCAGGGCTTTCTTATATTCCCAAAATTATTCTTAATAGTAGAACATCCCTATTTCCGAACAAAAAAATCTGGCACTGGGATATTCTTCTATCTCCGTATCAATGGAAGACCCCATTTCCACATCCAAACTAATATAAAAGTACGACGGGTGAAAGGAATCTCGCTTCTACCCGTCTGATTGCTAATCATATTGTTGACAGATGGCCTGCGCTTCTTGCTTGAGGCGATCGCGCACACTGTCGGGCGCAACAATTTCACACAGGGAGCGATAGGCCAAAATCTCGCGGATCAGCCAAAAGGTGTTCGACACCCGACGCACCACGATCAGGATATCACCCTCTCGTTTTTTGCTGAGGTCGTCCCGTTTGGATTCGTAACTATTCGCCAGTTCTCCTTTAAAGTGTAAGTACACTTTAACAAAATCTAAATCATCTCGCCATGTCCCCTCCCCGGGGAGGATATTTAGATCCGCAATCCGATCCAGACGCAGGGAACGGTTATGGGCCAATTCCGGTAAATCCCGGTTGCCCTCGGTTTCCTCGCTCCAGATCTCCAAATAGAGGCGTTTTTCCCGGGGCCAAATTTTGGCATAACGGACGGTATACATCCAATCTCGCTGTTGGGCATCTCGATAGAGAAGGCGAAAGGGTTGGCGACGGGCAATTTGCTGATCGAGTAACACCCGCCAAGCCGGGAGGGATTGACTAATCTGTTGGACAAAGGACTGACGCAGGGGGGAAGCCAGATTTCCCCGTTCTAGGAGCAGGGCCATTAATGCTTGGGCTTCGCTAATATAACCGGAATCAATCAGGGCTTTCGTCCCTTGCTCCAAAGATTGTACTTGCACTGAACTGAGGGTAAAGCGATCGCCGACTTCCAATTCTGAACGGGCGATCGCTACTAACAAGCCCGATATACTAGGGCGATCGCCCCATAGAATCTGAAATTTAGCTGCGATCGCTTCTAATTGTTCCTTCGTGCCTGGAGGGATAGACAGTGTAATTGTTTCTTTTTTCCGAGCCATTTTAACTTTTATACTTGCACATTTAATAAAGCTGTGCCATAATTGGTCTATTAACAACTATAAACGACCCGTCACCATTCTAGGGGGAATCGTGAAAATTAGGCTACTTCCCTTATATTCTAAGCAAAACACCGATGCCCAGGGCTGTCCCTTGGGATGTCAGGGTGAATGCCAAGTCAAACAGCAGGCGCCGAACTTTGGTCAAAATCCCGAAGTTTCCTGTCCTTTGTCCGTACACCAGGTGGAAACCTGCGCCCAAGTGCTCGATGGCCCCGCAGAGATTATTTTTAACACCTCAGCCACCGGAGATGGCAAATCCCTGGCGGCTTACTTAGGGGGATTACTCAATCCTAAATTTCGGACAATTGCCCTATATCCGACCATTGAATTAGTCACCGATCAGGATAAACAAGTTAGAAATTATTGCCAAGATTTTAATTTAGATGGGAGTCGGCGTGTCGATAGTTTGTATGGTGTGGAATTAGCTCGACGGGTAGAAATGGCAGAAAAAAGTAACAAATTTAAGGAATTATCAAAAGTTATTAAACGCAAACCTATTATTCTGACAAACCCCGATATTTTCCACCTTATTACCCACTTTCGTTATTATAATCCCGCCTATAATCGCACCGGGTTACCCTTACTTTTAGCGACAAATCCCGATCTCTATGTTGCCGATGAATTTCATATTTTTGGAGTGCATCAAGAAGCCGCTATTCTGAATAGTTTGCTATTAATTCGTTATAACCGACTGCGTAAACGTCCGATGAAGGTTTTATTCACTTCCGCAACCCCGAAACCCAGTTTTATTAGCACGCTAGAAAAAGTGGGATTTCAAGTGACTAAAATAGCCGGAAATTATGTTTCTGAACCTATACCCGGATATCGGCAAATTTTGCAGTCCGTCGAACTCAAATTTGTGCAATTAGATCGAGATTCAGATAGTTTAACCTGGTTGAAAGAACAAGCGGAATTGATCCGAAAACTTCTCACAGCAGAAGGTCGAGGACGGGGGTTAATTATTCTCAATTCCGTCGCCCAAGTCAGTCGCACAGTGCGAGAATTACAAGCTATTTTTCCCGAAGATCAAATCAAAGTTCGAGAGATTAGTGGCCGAATTGATCGACAGGAAAGAATGATCACCCAAACCGAGTTAAAAAATGCTGAACAATCGGTTTTAGTAGTAGGAACATCGGCGGTAGATGTGGGAGTAGATTTTAAAATTCATTTGCTGATTTTTGAGGCGAGTGATTCTGCAACCTGTATTCAACGGTTAGGTCGTTTAGGTCGCCATCCTAATTTTTCTAATTACAATGCCTATGTATTACTTCCCGGTCGCGCGCCTTGGATTGCAGCTAGATTAGCTGAAAAATTAACAGAAGGACAGGACATAAATCGAACAGAATTTCGAGAAATTATTGAAGATGCCTTTAATCCCCCGACGGAATTTGAGCAATATCGGAGTTATTGGGGAGCCTTACAAGCTCAAGGAATGTTATTACAAATGACAGGGAAAAACACCGCCGTGATGGAGCAAATTTATCAGAATATGAGTCAGGATTTAAGACAGATTTA
>DATNRE010000622.1:0-3501 GCA_036703685.1 Candidatus Obscuribacterales bacterium | reverse complement strand
AAGTTTTCGCGATCGCCTCCTCCACCTTCACCATAATTTGATCTAACCATCCCAAAATCTTCTCCAGGGGATGCTTAATATATCCGGTTGATGTCACCTGGGCTTCTAGCCAGTCAGGTTCGTAGGTAGGGGAAGATGGATCAGGAGGAATTTGATCAAAGTCAATAACACAACCTGGTGTTTTTGTCAAGGGTTTTGGGACAGTTGCGGAAATTAAACCCATATCTTCTGGGGTGGTTTTTGTGGAGAAGCGGTTTAAAGAGACTTGAATATTTTGGAAAATCCGATTATTTTCAATAGGATGATTACGGGTTTTCGGTTTTTTGAATTTGGATAAAATATTATTTGTCCGAGCATCAATAGTTAACCCAGGATCTGCTAAGGAAGCAGGATTTAAAGTTGAAATTCCCCCAGAAAATTGTTCGGGGATATCCTCAGAATGAATAGTCTGCTGATGGTCTTGGAAAAAATAATCGATCGCTGCAAAAATCAGGGACTGAACTTGATAGAAATAGTGATCAAAACCTGTTTCTAAAGCAGATGCTGATTTGACCGATAAATGGGGATTTTTCCAGGTCTGAATCACAGTTTTTCCCAGGGTTTGACTCTGTTGGACTAAGCTATGGGTCGCTTGGGAGAGGGGAATAATCGAATAATCTTCGACTTGCGCGATCGCAAAATCTAAGCTATGAATAAATTCAGGAGAAGGCTGGGGAAAAGACACAGACTGCACCAGATCCGATTCTCCAAAACAATTGATTTTGACCGCCAAAGGACTGGTTTGTACCCAACCCATGACTTGCCAAAACCCTCGAATCGGAGCTATAAGGTTAGGGGAATCCTGAAAGGGTTTAGGGTGAGAGACTAGATTTTGATCGCCTAAATCAATGGGATGTTGAAGTTGATGTTGTTCAACGGGGAGACTCTCTAAAATTTGATCATCTTTTTGAACTAATACGAGGGTTTGGGAATCAATTTGACTAGCTACGTTTTGAATTTCTGCTGCTGCGGGTTGAGAAGGGATTGAATTTTGGAATAAAGATTCGGTTTCGGTCGTAACGGTATTTAGAACTGGAGGATCAACATCAGGCGGTTGGGATTTAACTTCAGCATTGAGTTGAGGAAAATGCTGTTTTAGGGTTGTCCCTAATTTTTGGGTATTGACTCGAACGGTTTGTAGGATAAAATAAACCGGGTAGAGGGCTGTTTGCAGCGCGATCTCGGTGGCGAACCTCAAATAACGCCAAGTCCGACTACTCTGGTCGGTTAATTTCTGTGTGCCACTAGAGATAAAATTAAAGAATCGACTTTTATATGGCCCGGAGTCAGCAACAGACATGGTTATATTAAGTTTGAGCGATATTCTCCCCTATTCACTATAACAGTAAATGTCTTTTTCTGCATCTTTCCTCCCCGCCCAAATCTCAGAACTTACTCAACGGTTACGTCTGTTGACTCAAATTAATATCCAACCCCATTGGCAAGTGATCAACCCTGGGGAGTCTGAGCACCCAGTTGAAATCAATGACAAAGGACATATTCCCTGGGCGGCGGGACAACAGGTTTTGAAATTAAGACAAAAAATTATAGTTCCCTTACAAGATTATCCACTAACGGGTTTAACTTTAAGATTAGTCTTAAGTTGGTGGGCCCAGGATGCTCAAATTTATATTAATCATCAATTTGTACAAGCTGGAGATCTATTTGATAGTTATACCCGAATTTTATTAAGTTCGGCGGTACAGCCTGGGGATGAATTTGAAATAGAGCTATCTTTAATTAGTCCGGGTCACGATACCGGGGCAGTGGTTAGCTCTTTCTGTTGGTATGAAGTTTCGGACTCTAGCAAAATTGATCCGAGTTTCTTAGCGGACGAGTTAGACATTTTAGGGCTATTTTTAGCCGAGGAAAACTACCAACCAGACCTAGAAACCGACTTAATTTCCCTAGGGAAGATTTTAGAGATTATTTCTGGCTATATACTCCCCCAAGATCTGAGTAAATTTGAAAATAGCCTCATCCAAGTTCGTCAGATCTTAAAATCAGTTATTCCTAAATTAGACACCTATCAAATTAGCTTACTGGGTCACGCCCATTTAGATTTAGCTTGGCTATGGCCGCTCACAGAAACCTGGATAGTCGCGCAGAAAACCTTTGAGTCAGTTTTGCAATTACAAAACGACTTTCCCGAATTGATTTTCTGTCATTCCTCCCCTATTCTCTATGAATGGATAGAAAAACATCGTCCCGATTTATTTAGTCAAATTCAAGATAATATTGCAAAAGGAATCTGGGAAATTGCCGCCGGACTCTGGGTAGAACCGGAATTGAATATTATTAATGGAGAATCTATCGTCCGTCAAGTCTTATACGGACAGCGCTATGTTTTAGAAAAAATGGGTCAACTTTCCACCGTAGCTTGGCTACCCGATACCTTTGGTTTTTGTTGGCAACTCCCCCAAATATTCCAACAGGGCGGTATTGATTATTTTATTACCCAAAAACTACGCTGGAATGATACAACTAAATTTCCCTACGGGTTGTTTGAATGGCAAGGGTTAGATGGCACAAAAATTGTTAGTTTCATGACCGCTTTAATTGGAGAGCGGGTTGACCCGGTGAAAATATTTAAATATGCTCGAGAATGGAAAACCCAAACGGGATTAAATCACAGTTTATGGTTGCCCGGAGTCGGTGATCATGGGGGCGGGCCGACCCGTGATATGCTAGAAATAACTCGACGCTGGAATCAAGCTGCTATTTTTCCGAAGTTTAAGTTTCAAACGGTCAAAGACTATCTAACAGAAGTCCTGAATAATGCCCCCTCAAAACTTCCGCTCTGGCAGGATGAATTATACTTAGAATTCCATCGCGGTTGCTATACAACCCACGCTGATCAAAAACGGTTTAATCGTCGGGGGGAAACCCTATTATATGAAGCAGAACTCTTTGCCACTATCGCCACCCTTTACTCCGGTTATATTTATCCCCAATGGGAAATAGAAACCGCTTGGAAGCAAATTTTGTTAAACCAATTTCACGATATCCTGCCCGGATCTGCCATTGCTGCGGTCTACGAACAGGCAAATTTAGATTGGGAAACCGCTATCAAAACCGCCGAGGAAATTCTCCACCAGTCCTTTGATGCCCTTGTCGCTTCTATTCCTGTTAACTTCCCCTCCCAACTCGACGCCCAACCCATTTTTATCTTTAACTCCCTGAACTGGTCGCGCTCAGAGGTCGTAGCCGTGCCTATTCCTAATTCCGATAGCTGTTGGCAAATTTATGATCATCAGGGAATACCCCAAACCGCCCAACTACGGGGGTCAGGGTCGGAAAACCCGCAACTGCTATTCCTGGCAAAAAATGTTCCGGGTCTGGGATATCAGGTGTATTGGTTGGGGCGCAAACAGGCTGAAATCCTTGAAAGTTGGCAAGAAAAGCCCTATATGGGCACACCTATTTCCAATTATACTGAAAGTATAGCAGAAAAAACCGAGG
>DATNRE010000621.1:0-12648 GCA_036703685.1 Candidatus Obscuribacterales bacterium | reverse complement strand
CGCAAGCGGGATTCTATTAATTCAAAGATGTAGTAGGCTCTTTAGGGCTTCCTTATCAAAAGAAACCCCTACTGATGGTGTATAATGGGGTATTCTGCGTAAGTCCTATGTTTGTATGGATAGGTGAAAAGTAATCTACCTAAAATCCTTTCGACTATGATGGATTTGGGTAGACTTTTGATAGAATCAGACAGGACTTACGCATCACCACTATCCATAGTAGGGGTAATTCATGAATTACCCCTACATTTAGGGTTACATCCCCAAATTTGCGTAAGTCATGAGGGAATGGAAATCATGAATCTGAACCTTGATTCAAACTTGAACTCACCTCTATTATACCAGAATGTTTTTCTCCAATAATTTGTCTAGCGATCGCTAATCCTAAACCCGTGCCTTTTACTTCTAAACCCATATTAACGGCGTTCAACATTTCAAGTTGATCAATATGAATCTGCATTTGCAATTCATAAATTTTCACTTTGTCTAATTTTTGATAATTTTTGATGAAATTAGGGGGATTTCCCGATTAATTTGATGAAATGGTTATAACCTTTTTAATTCAATGGATGACTCCAGATTAACAAGGAATTGAAATTGTGAATTCCGTACCTTCACCCAGACTTGAACTTACCTCTATTATACCAGAGTGTTTTTCCACAATAATTTGTTGAGCGATCGCTAATCCTAAACCCGTCCCTTTCCCGACTTCTTTGGTGGTAAATAAATGATTAAATATCTTTTTCTGTACCTCTGGACTCATGCCAATCCCATTATCTTTAATCCGAATTATGACCTGTTTTTGATCGCTTGATAACTCAGTTTTAATGCGAATTTGATTATCAATTTCCCCATAACTCCGTCCTTGATTCGATTGTTTCAAGGCATCGATCGCATTACTTAAAATATTCATAAATACCTGATTTAATTGTCCGGCATAACATTGGATGGGTGGCAAATCAGCATAGTCTTTAATCACCTGAATTTCCGGGCGTTTCTCATTAGCTTTGAGGCGATGTTTGAGAATCATCAAGGTGCTATCAATTCCATCATGAATATTAGAGGCAATGGGGCGATCGCTATCGGCTCGGGAGAAGGTTCTCAGACTCATACTAATATCTTGAATTCGTTTCACTCCTTCGGCCATCGAACCGACTAATTGGGGTAAATCTTCCCGAATATAATCTAATTCAATGACTTCAATTTTCCGTTGAACTTCTGAGTCTAATTCAGGATATTTTTGTTGCACGAGATCGAGTAATTCAAATAAATAATTAATATAATCTAAAGCCGGCTGAATATTACCCGCTAGAAAACCTACCGGATTATTAATTTCGTGGGCTATCCCCGCAACTAAATTTCCCAAAGCCGACATTTTTTCACTTTGGACGATTTGAATTTGTGCTTGTTGAAGGTCAATTAACGCCTGTTGGGAGGCTTGATAAAGGCGGGCATTTTCTAGGGAAATGGCAGCTTGAGAACAAATCAGATTTAAAAGTTCTACCCGTTCATTGGTAAATGCTCCTACTGTCAAATTATTTTCTAAATATAAAATCCCAATTAACTGTCCTTGATTAATAATAGGACTACAAATAATACTTTTTGGCTGGTATTTTTGCAGGTAAGTATCAGCCATAAACTGAGGATTAATTCTGGCATCGGCGAGGATGAGAGGTTTTAAATTTCGCTTAACATTATTAACTAAACTAATCGGCACATCCGTGCTTGATTCTAGGGGAATTGAGGGTAAAAGTTGAGGTGATTTTTCATTTTCTACTAGGGCAACTAATTTTAGCTCAAGATATTGTTTGAGGATGAAAACACACTTATTAGCCCCCGCATTAGCAATGACTATTTTTAGGAGAGTTGTTAAAAGTTGATTCAGTTCAATTTCTCCAGAAATAGCTTGAGAAGCTTTCAAGAGAGTTGATAAATCTAGGGCTTCCGAGATGCCACTAGAAGTTTGATTAGAAGTAATCGTTGGCCGGGAGATTGTTTCTTTAAATAGGTCAGTTGGGTGAGTTTTTGCTAGGATGAGTGCCAGCAGTTTCGGATAAGATTTTTCTAAATTCATAACTTTAGCATTAGCCCCCCATTTGGCATAACAGTAGTAGGCTTCTTGCATATAAACAGTGGCAATTTTTTCCTTATTCCAAGCAAGATAAAATTTAGCTGCGAGTTCATTGGCTAAGGCTTCTTCTTGGATATATTGGTTTTCTTTAGCTCCAGAAATAGCCTGATCATAATGTTCCATCGCTTTGACATTATCCCCTAATAAATGTTGCCGTTGTGCCTCAACTAAATACCATTTATGTAAATGATTCATTGGGGTATGGCGCGCCCATTCAGCTAGAATATTTTGATGGGTTTCTAGCAAATTAAGAGTCTTGGCCTGTTCAATTTCTGACTGTCCAAAGCCTAGTGCTAAGTAGGTTAAACTGGCATAAAAATGAAAAATTGGGGTATAAATTGTTTTAGCTGTTGCCATCAAATAAAGGTCAATTTGGGCAATATAATCTAGGGCTTGATTATAGTTACCAAACAGATAGGCAAGTATCAGTTTATAGGTGTAAGCAAAAACAAAAGCACTAAGCTCATTATCCTGATGATACTTAGGAAAAATCACCGTTTCATTGTAGGCACTGCCGATTAATAAATCCGGTTGATTAACAACTTCTCTCAAATTACTAGCCGTCTGTTGTAGCAGCTTTAAATAATTTAAAGAAGAATATTGCTTGAGATTTCCTAATAAAACAGAGTAATTTTCCATTTCTGGTTCCCAATCATCCAGAGCCACTCCAGCGAGAAAACTATCATAAAAATAATTAACTATATTGTAGCCAGCATCTAGGAAATTGCCCGTTTTCATACCTGCCAAATAGCCCTGTTTTCGGATGGGGATTGCCGCCCTTAATGCTTCTTGACGATGCTGAATAAAACTCCCAAAAAAGAGTAAAGTGGTTGACTTAAATTCTTTTACATCTAACCGATCAACTAAGGTCAGAGCCACTCGCCCAAAGTTATAGCCCCGTTCTACTTCTCCTAAAAAAGAGGACAGAACCACGCCATAACCTGTATACCCGATCGTTGATGCGGGTGCATTGCCAAATTCCAGGGATAGACTGACCATGGTGGAGCAAAGTTGAGGTAGTAAGGTGGGATTTCCGAGAAAAACGGGGATAAATAACATTGCTAACAGTTGCAGAGCCGCAATGGTCTGAGGATCGCTCATTAAGGGTAGGTTAACTAATTCTTCAATCGGTGTGTCCTGTAGTCTTTCAGCTAGGTTTTGTAGGGCATTAGCTGTCCAGGCGTCGTCGGCTTCACAGGAGAATTGAATTCCCAATTGTGTCAGGGCATTTTGACCGATAGCGATCGCTTCTAACATCTGACCTTGGGCTGTCATTGTATTAATTAAAATTTCATAAATCTTGACTTGATCTAAAATAGTTTTAGCCGACTGTAAAGCCTGATCTGCGATGATTTTAGTCTCCTCAAACTCCCCATTTAAATAGGCAGACTCGGTAGCTGCTATATAAAGATTTAGGGTTAATTCATACTGACTTTCCCAACAGTTTACCGTCAGCAATTCTAGCCCGGTTTTCACAAATTTTCTAGCCGCAGCATAGGCTGTAGAATTCTTGGCTTTGTGAGCAGCAGTTAAGTTCATTTTGGCTAATATTTCTCTGGCTTTGGGTTGAGTAATTAACTCCTGGGCTAGATTAAAATGGCTAATAATATCAAATAATTTTTCCTCTCTTTGTGTCTCTGATAAATTGCGTTTTAGCAGTTGACCGATTTTAAGATGGGTCGCTTTTTTTTGATGGGCAGGAATTAGGAAATAGGCAGCTTGTTGAACCCGGTCATGTAAAAATCTGTATTTGGCATTGTGTTGATTAATATTGTGATCTTCTCGGCTGAATTGATGATTTTCTTCAAGCTGATAAAACTTATAAACATCCGTTAGGGGTAAAATCAAACCTTCTTGCAATGCTCTCCATAAAACTGTCGCCGTTTGGGTTTCTGATTGTTCTGAAACAATGGCAGCAGTCTGTAAATCAAAGGTAGCCCCAATACAAGCCGCTAGTTTCAGCATATCTTGAGTTTTTATGGGTAACTTCTGCAATTGTAACGCCATGAATTCCACCACATTATTCGTAACGGCTAAGGTATTAACTTGGGAAATATCACATTGCCAATGGTGACTTTTCCAGTTAAAATTAATGAGTTTTTCGTTATATAAAACCTTGAGAAACTGAGTGGCAAAAAAAGGATTACCCTGGGTTTTTTGATAGATTAATTGAGTTAAAGGTTGGGCCAGGGATAATTCGCAATTGAGGGTATCTGCGACTAACCGATTGAGGTCGGATTCTATTAAGGGTAATAGGGTAATTATATTAACGGTGGTTTCACTTTTGACTAAATCATTTATCGTTAAGACTAACGGATGGATGGGAGAAACTTCATTATCTCGATAGGCTCCTAATACTAATAAATGTCCCGGATCTTGCATCAATAATTTGAGTAACTCTAGGGACGCAGAATCAGACCATTGCAAATCATCTAAAAATAGGACTAAGGGATGTTCTTTAATGGTAAAAACCTGGACAAATTTTTGAAAGAGTAAATTAAAGCGATTTTGGGCGGCATTCCCTGATAATTCAATCGCTGGGGGTTGTTTTCCAATGATGTTTTCTAACTCGGGAATCACATCAATTAAAACTTGTCCATTTTCTCCTAATGCTGCTAATATTTGGGTTTTCCAGATTTGCAATTGCTGATCAGATTCTGATAATAACTGCCCCATTAAGTCACGAAAGGCTTGCAGAAAAGCGCTGAAGGGAATATCACGTTGAAATTGATCATATTTACCTTTAATAAAATAACCCCGTTGGCGGACAATTGGTTTATGAATTTCATTAATAACCGCCGTTTTTCCAATCCCAGAAAATCCCGCCACTAGGATCATTTCTGTTTTATTTAGACTCACTCTCTCAAAAGCCTGGAGAAGTTGATCAACTTCTTTTTCTCGTCCATATAGAGTTTCGGGAATCAGAAATCTGTCACTTATATCTTGCTTTCCTATTACAAAATTATGAATCTGACTCGTTGATTTTAATTGAATTAAACAGTTTTCTAAATCATGCTTAATTCCTAAAGCACTCTGATAACGATCTTCAGCATTCTTAGCCATCAATTTACTCACAATTTCCGATAAACTCGGAGGAATTTCTCGATTAATTTCCTGAATGGGTCGGGGTTGTTTGGCGAGATGACAATGTACCAATTCCATCGGATCTTCAGCAGAAAATGGTAATTGTCCTGTTAATAATTCATAGAAGGTGATCCCCAGGGAATAAAAGTCAGTGCGATAATCTATCCCTCGATTCATTCTCCCGGTTTGTTCGGGGGAAAGATAGGGTAATGTCCCTTCTAAGATATTGGGATTCTGAATTTCTTGGGTTTCTCTGGGTAGGAGGGAAGAAATACTAAAGTCAATTAATTTAATTTTTTTGGTGGCGGGATGAATCAGAATATTAGCTGGTTTGATATCTTTATGAATGATTTGATTTTGGTAGAGATAGTGTAGAGTATCGGTAAGTTGGATCGCAATTTCCAGAAATTCTGCTAAGGGCAAATATTTAGATTGAGGATTTTTATTGATGATAGTTTGGAGATAATGGGAAAGGGATATTCCCCCGAATTCTTCCATGACTAAGGCATAGCCATTTTGATAGACTGCTAGGGTCAAGGGTTTAATAATATGGGGAAAGTCGAGATTTTTGGCAATCGTATATTGGTTACGAAATTGAACCCGTTCATGAAAAGTTGGATATTCGTTTCGCAGGAATTTGATCACAACAGTTACCGAGTCTTTAGTACGGATACCTCGATGGACTACCGTGCGTGTTCCTATGTATAACTGCTCTGTAATTTCATAACCCACTAAATTTACGACCATGGTTATAACCTTTTAAAAGGGAACAGGGAACGCCGGATCTGGGAACAGAAATAATACTTCTGGTTCTTTCATATCAGTATTAAAATGTTACAACCTATTTAGGATTGCTATAGTGGAAATCAAGGGCAATCGATCCTATCAAACTGACCCCACTGAAGCAATAATAGTCCGGTGACGAGGACTATTAAAATTAACCGTAGGACTTGCAAATCCGGCATCAATTAGGGCTTGTTCTAGGTCTAAGGTGAAATATTCATCTAAATAGGGTTCTGTACTTTTTAACAAGGTGAAAATATAAGGGGGCATTTTCTTGAACATTTCCGATTTAGGGTTCATATCCATAATTCCTAAATGCCCCCCGGGACGCAACAGCCGCCGCGCTTCTTGCAAGATTTCACGGGTGGCCGATTGGGGTAATTCGTGACAAATTAAACACAGGGAAACTAAGTCAAAAGATGCACTGGGTAAACCCGTGGATTCTGCCGTGGCGTGAATCCATTTAGGGGTATATTTCAAGTTAGATTGTTGTTGTGTATTATAAATAGCGATCGCTAAAAAATAAGGCGATAAATCAACACCGGTGATCTGAGCGTCTGGATAAATTTCTTGCAGGGCAAAGGTACTCATCCCCACACTACATCCTAAATCCACAATATCCCGAGGAGGAGTGATTAATTGGGCTGTTAAAAGATCATGATAACTTTGGCGGAGTTTGGCATCGCCCTTAGCTCCGGCTTCTGGCCAGATTTTAGCATGGACTGAGTAGGCGGCCACTTCCACTTCCACGGCGGCTTCCCAACTAAGATTTCCCGAATCATAGGCGTGGAAAGAGGTTAGGTAATAATCAGGATACTGGAGATTGGGGTTTTGGACTTGGTTTAATTCGGTGTCCCAATTCCTTGATAACAAGGTTTGGGTCTGTTGTCGCCAGGGAACTCCCATGGCCTCCGCCCGTTTAATCATCATTTGTCGGGCTTGGTGTTTAGCAAAATTACTGAGGGGTTTAATTCCTAAAATCCCATTAATGAATCGGGACATCAATTCCGGTTCTGAAGTTGTGCTGACCGTCATGGGTTTCATATCGGATAGATTAATATTCAATTTTATCCTGAAGGGGAAACTAGAAACCAGGTTGCTCAACTCAAATTAAGATTTCTGTTCAGCAACCCGGTTTGTTGGATTTTTTAGGAAACCGTTGTTAACTCTACTTTCTGACGATTAATTTCTAAGGGTTGATTATGTAAGACCATGGTTGTACTGGAGTTATATTCAAACCCAATGCGTTCGTAAAACTTTTGTTGATGGGTTGTCATCAAATAAACCCGTTCAACTCGACACATTTTAGGATGACTTAATACCGTTTGAACTAATTTTCTACCTAATCCACTCCCTTGATAATTTGGATGAATCACCACATCCCAAATACTAGCTCGATAAATCCCGTCGGAAGTAGCTCTAGCGAACCCAATCATTTTTTCATAATCCCAAACTGTCACCACAGGGTCACTATTTTCAATGGCAATTTTTAGATCTTCTGGGTTTCGATCTTTTGCCCAAAATGCAGCAATTTTAAATAGGGTTTGAAGTTGGTTAAAATCGACTTTTGCCCGAGAATCCTCAAATAGAATATTATGGTTATCTGGTGAGATGTTTTTCATAGATAATAACCCTTTAAATTATTTTAAGCCCGTGATTAATGCCCATAACTTTTATGAGAATATCAAATTTTAACTCATTCAGTTGTACGAACTGCAACACCCTAATATTTAACATATTAGAGTGGATTAATTGTGTGGCGAATTTAACAAAATCTCAAAAAACACTGGCTTTTTTCTCGGGTTAGTTGGATTAAGCTCTGTATTTTTTAATAAAAAACGGGCTAATATAGCCCGCTTCAGAATTCAATAAAATCAGGTTTTATTAATTAAGCTTCAACGGCTACAAGTTCGGCTTCAATCACCGGATAAACGCTAATTTTTTTGCGAGTTTTGCCTTTACGTTCAAAGCAAACCACACCATCGACTTTAGCGAACAAAGTGTCATCACTGCCGATACCGACATTATTACCGGGGTGGAATTTGCAACCCCGTTGACGGACTAAAATATTACCAGCGCGCACCACTTGACCGCCAAAACGTTTGACACCCAAGCGCTGGGCGTTAGAGTCGCGACCGTTACGAGTGCTACCCGTACCTTTCTTATGAGCCATTTTATTCTCCCAATTAAATGATCAGTATTTCAGATATTCAATCACAATCTAATTTTATGCTTCTGTTGTTGCAGGTTCTGCGGGTTTTTCTTCCCGCTTCGCCACCACAGACCCATTCAGACTAATAGATTCAATCATCAAACGGGTAATTTCTTGACGATGACCTTGTTTTTTGCGGGTTTTCTTTTTCGGACGCATTTTATAAACGATGATTTTGCGTCCCCGCAGATGGCGCAGCACAGTCCCTTCAACGGTGGCCCCATTCACTAAGGGCTGACCAATTTGAACTTCACCATCATGATTGACTAACAGAACTTTATCAATGATAACTTGTTCATTTTCATCGACGGGTAACAGTTCAATATCGTAGAAACGACCGGGTTCTACTTTGATTTGTTTACCGCCTGTTTCAATAATTGCGTAAGTCATGTAATTTTGGGTTAAGGTTGCCGTACAGGTAGCTCAACGGTTCCAAGTGTTTTCACTTTCCCCGATTTTTGAGCCTTTGCCATGTCTGCACCTGTTCCGAGCAAGGTTTAGACACAATCTCCTATTATCGTTGATGACTGGTATTTCTGTCAAGTCCAAAACCGTAGTCAGCCCTTTAGGGCTTCCCCCAACCCTCAACAACAATTACAGGAAATTAATTAACTTTCACTTTTGCTAATAGTTGGATTCGGTGTATTTTCAGGAACTTCGCTGGGAAATAGGGTATCAATATCAATCGCCGCGTAGCCTTTTTTTGCTAATAAATTGAGCATTGAACCTAATTGAAACCAAATTAATAATGCAGTCGGAATCACCACCACTAAACCCATAACTCCCGCAATCCAATAGACTCCGATAAAGACTGCTAAACTAGAACTAACGGAAACTAGAATTAAGAGAGTCATCCCCAAATAAGCAATAATTAAATTGGGGGTTTTATAATTAATAGAAGTTGAAGGTTGGGGGCTATCACTCCAGACAGAAACCCTATATTCTAACATATCTTTGAAAATAATGCCCCATAACACGGCCAAGACCGTTGAAGCAACAACCACAATATAAATCGGCGAAACGACGTTAAGTTCAGGCATCATATTAATGGCAAGGATAGATGATTTTTTACAATTCGTTACATAGTATAGCAGAAATCAGTTATCAGTCATCAGTTAACAGTTATCAGTTATCAGTCATCAGTCATCAGTCATCAGTCATCAGTTATCAGTTTGAGAGTTATCAGTTTGAGAGTTATCAGTTTGAGAGTTGACAGTAAAGACTAAAGAGATCATTATTAATACTTTTGAGCCAAAATTAGTTAACTGTTGACTGTTAACTAATAACTAATAACTGTTAACTAATAACTGATGACTGTTAACTGATGACTGATAACTGATTCTCTAGGGTTTTTTAATTAAAATTTGTCCATTATTATCAATTTTTAAAGGGGTTTTAGGAAAATCTTTTTGGGTAAGATTGCGAATTAAATTAATACTTTTATCACGATTATCTAAATTAGGAATTCCTTGGGAATTTAACTGAACAGGAATAATTTTTCCTTCGATAAAATCCCCTTGAGGATTAACTTTTGCTTCCAAAATCAAAGAATATCCTAACTCCCCACGGGTTGATAAGGTTCGATATCCCATAAAATTCCCCAGAGAATAAGCAATTAATTTCCCTTTATATAACTCTAACGCCCTGGGAACATGGGGGCCATAACCCAATATTAAATCCGCCCCAGCATCAATCATACTATGGGCAAAAAGCACTAAATTTCCGCGATTTTCTCCATAGAAATATTCAGTTTTATTCCTGACATTTAAAGCTCCGGTTCCCTCCGCCCCACCATGAAAAGAAATTACTACAAAATCGGCATTTTTTTGAGCTTGTGCAACTAACTTTTTCCCCGCTTCAATATCACTTAAATTATTATGATAATCATAATTACTAAAAGCAATAAACGCTGTTTTTACCCCTTTAACTTCATCATAAACAATTTTTCCCTTTTCTCCGACCGCCTTCATGCCTAGCTTATTAATATTTTCAATAGTATCTTTAAACCCGGTTTCAAAAAAATCAAAAGAATGATTATTAGCCACACTTAAAATATTAAACCCAGCATCCTTGAGTAAAGCCGTATATTCGGGAGGAGTGCGAAAGGCAAAGACTAAGCCGCGACCGATATTTTTAGCACTATTAGGATATTGAGTTAAAGTGCTTTCAAAATTGCCAAACACAATATCTCCTTTCAATTCCGATTTAACTCCCGAAAATAAAGCGGTTTTGTTAGCCGGTAATTTATTAGAGGGATAATTCGTCCCAGGAATAATATCACCGACGGCTCGAATAGTAATTCTTAAATCGGGACTAATGGGATTTTCTAGGGTTTTTAGAGCTAATTGAGAGACTTTATTTAGATTTTCTAAGGTTGTATTTTGAGAAAGGGGTTGTGGTGTAGAAACGGTTTTTGCTGCTAAGGATAAAGAGGGAATTTGAGCCAAACTTGAAGATATTCCTTGGGGGATTTCCGTTAAAAAACTATTAATTTTTTCTTGATTTTGATTAAAGAAAATGCCCGATAGGGGTAAAACCATTAAACTAACCGAACCCACAATTAACCAAGGCTTAGAAATAGAAACTTGCGGTTTAGGAAGGGCAACTTTTAGGGCAGGAAAGGTCACTTTAGGAAAGGATAACCCTATCTTCTGATTTTTTGGAGGTTTTGGAGGTTTTGGAGGTTCTGGGATAAATTCCCGCAAGACTAGGGTTTGTGTCCAGCCGGATTTTTTTTGACCGCGACAGATTCCAGAAATTGTCACCGACCCAATTACAGGGGATTGTAACCGCATTAACCCATTTTGGACAACCCGAACACTCCCTTGAGCATCAGGAAGTTGCTCAGACACCAAAACGACCTGGAGATGGTGGTCTTGACGAGTCACCTTAGCGGTCACTCCCTTAGGTTGTAACGCTTGGTTGATTAAAATTGCGATCGCCTTGGGATCACCGATTTTTGCCAAGGCAATAGTCTGATAGTCACTCACTCCGCTTTCCTCACAGCCACTTCAATATCTTATGATTAAGTGGCATTCTAGGGTAAATACCAACTTTATGTTTTTTTAGGGAACTTTCCCTTAGCACCCCACCGGGAGCGAGTACAATGATCAAGAGTTTATCGGATCAGGGCTTGAAACAGAATTTTCAGTATTATTTTTATAGTTAGGCAGATCTTGGGAGGATATAACCTTGGCCGTTCAGTATAGTTACGATAACACGAGCAACCGTTCACCCCATTGCATTCTGATTACCGGGGGAGCGGGGTTTATTGGCTCAAACTTTGTGCATCATTGGTTTAGCGCTTATCCCGATGACCGAATTGTGGTTTTAGACGCGCTGACCTATGCGGGAAATCTGCAAAATATTGTCAGTTTGGAACATAATCCTAATTTTCGGTTTGTGCAGGGGGATATTTGCGATCGCCCTTTAATTGATAGTTTATTGAAAGAAGAACAGATCAATACTATTGCCCATTTTGCCGCAGAATCCCATGTTGATCGGTCAATTATTGGCCCCGGTGCTTTTGTACAAACTAATGTAGTCGGGACATTTACTCTTTTAGAAGCGTTTCGCCAATATTGGATAGCCCAGGGTCAACCGGAACATTATCGGTTTCTGCACGTTTCCACCGATGAAGTTTATGGAAGTCTGGGCCCGGATGATCATGCGTTTACCGAACAGACTCCTTACACCCCTAATAGTCCCTATTCTGCCTCAAAAGCGGGCAGTGATCATTTAGCCCGGGCCTATTATCATACCTACGGAATGCCGACAATTATTACTAATTGTTCTAATAATTATGGGCCCTATCATTATCCTGAAAAACTCATTCCGTTAATGTGTATTAACGTTTTATTAGGCAAACCCCTTCCGGTTTATGGCGATGGTGAAAATGTGCGAGATTGGTTGTATGTTTTAGATCATTGTCGGGCTTTAGATGCGGTGATTCATAATGGAAGAATTGGAGAAACTTATAATATTGGGGGAAATAATGAAGTTAAGAATATTGATTTAGTTAAAATGTTATGTCGCATTATGGATGAATTAGCCGTTCATTTACCCGTGAAACCCTCTAATCAATTAATTACCTTTGTTAAAGATAGGGCTGGACATGATCGAAGATATGCCATTGATGCGACTAAAATTAAAACGGAATTAGGCTGGGCTCCCTTAGTAACTGTGGAAGAAGGGTTACGTCAAACTATTGGCTGGTATTTGACCCATCGTAGTTGGTGGGAACCTTTATTATCAGAAGAATATCAAGCCTATTATCGACAGGTTTATCCCTCGTAAAGAAAGGGAACAGGGAACAGGTAATGGGTAATAGGTAATGGGTAATGGGTAATAGGTAATGGGTAATAGGTAATAGGTAATAGGTAATAGCAAGAGTTTACCTCCCCTGCTCCCCCTGCTCCCCTGCTCCCCCTGCTCCCCT
>DATNRE010000620.1:0-1756 GCA_036703685.1 Candidatus Obscuribacterales bacterium | reverse complement strand
CAATAATCAGCTAAAATGGTCGATATTTTAGGCTGCTTTTCCCGGGTAAATCGTGCGTTCTCCTTTAGGAATAGAAATCCAGCCTAATTCCTGTAAACGATTAGTTAAATTAGAAATACTCACCCCCAACTCATCTTTAATGGTGTAAAGGTGTTGCCAATTAGTTAAATCTCGGCCGACTCGTTTGGCTTCTAAAATTGGGCGCGGCATTAATAAACAACTGGCAAAATATTGGGCTTGCCATTCAATAGATGCTAAATGGGTATCTTCAATAGTAGCTCGACAAACAAAGGGTTCATCTAATAGATTGTCCGCAGTTTCTGACCCTCCAGACTCTAATTGATCATGATTAATATGTAAGATCCAATGACCGATTTCATGGGCAATAGTAGACTCAATAAAGCCCTTGGGTTTCTCTTGAATTTCTTCATTAATTTCAATGAGTCGTTCCGTGGGCAAAATTCGAGCCGCGATCGCCCCCTGTTCATCAGGTTGAATGCAATCCCAAACTACTCCTAAATCGAGGAAATCTGCCACCAAAGAAGCCTCAAACGGCCACTCTGGGGCAAAATTGGGTGTGGCTTGCATCCGTCGCAAAATCTCATTTGCCCGACGCTCAATCGACTCTCGACGATAAAAGCGATAGGGTTTCAGGATACTCACTTATTCAACCTCCCGCGCCGCCTCAAAAATTTGCTGGGCAAAGTTTGGATTTTCTTGCATCCGCCGGAATAGTGCCGTCATACTTTTATTATTCTCTTTGAGAAATTTCTCATAATGCTGAGGTATTCGCCCCGCCAAAAAAATCAATTCCTCCTCATCCAAACCTAAATTTCTTGCTAAACCCCTAATTACATCTTCTTTAGGAGAGTAGTCTGCCCGGTCATTCTCTAGCTTAGATAAATAAGTGAAATCCACTTCCAGCAATGCTGCTAACTGACGCTGTGAGTAGAATTTCTCTTTCCGCGCTTGACGAATTAGATTTCCAAAGGTTTGTTCCATAGTACATTCCTCCCGATTCCGATAATACTCTGGTTTGAATAAAATTTCAACCCACTACCACCAGTCTACTCCTTACGAGTCACCAAGGGGTAGAGATGGGGAAATCAGGAGCAAAAATTTTTTTCCTCTAGGACTTGACGATTACATCAACATTGGCTAAGATAGGGGAAGTTGAATAAAAGTTCAATACCCAAAAGCCGTAAACCGCTTTTGTCGTAAAGATCTGATGATTCAACCTAAATTGAGTGCTGATAACACCCAATTAATTAGGGATTGAGGTTTTAGTAAAAAAACCAAAATCCATACCGGAGGAAAATGCCATGCTCAGAACTTGGACAGATACTCACTACAAATTAGAAGACGAGGATTGGCTTTATATTGCCATCCATGAAGAACAAAGTTCTGCATCCTTAGTCTGTCCAGGTTATGCCCGGGATGGGGAAGGATTTAGTATTCATTTTACCACCGCCCATACCCATTTGTTAGAGCATTTATTGGGAGTTTTAAACCTTCTCAAAGCTCAACAACAGCCTTTATATACCTATCCCGAACCGGAAAAACAATCCCATTTAATTCGATAGGATATTTTCCAAATTAATTAAAATTGAGGCGAGAAAATAGAGTTCCTCTCAACTCGCCTGGTTCGGGAAACTTAGTGCAAAAATTACGAATTATCAAGGAAAATAAAATGACTAAAACCTTAGAAAAAGCCACGTTTACCGTCTTTGGTGCTAAACCGAAAGAAGCCTTATTA
>DATNRE010000619.1:0-6347 GCA_036703685.1 Candidatus Obscuribacterales bacterium | reverse complement strand
AAGGCATCTTCAATTTTTTCTTTATCTTTTTGGGATAATTCTTTTTCGCTAATATCATTAATAATGGATAAAATATAAGTTTTTTTTTCTAAAAAAATTATTTCTTCTGACAATAATAATCGTTTGATTTCTCCGGTTTTTGTGCGTTGCTCGACTACCTGATTATGAATGGGTTTTCCCTGCTGAATTTGTTGTTTTAACTCCCGTTCATCTTCGGGATTAACCCACAAATTTAAGTCCGCCGCCTGTTTGCCCAGCACTTCAGATTCTTGATAACCAAAAATTTTGAGAAAACTGGGGTTAACATCTAAAAAATATCCTTCTTTGTAAGTTCTTAAGGCAATCGGATTCGGACTATTTAAAAATACCTTAGAAAATTTTTCTTCTAGTTGTTGACGAGTTTGAATTTCAGCTTGAAGTTGCAGATTCTGAATTTTAAATTGATGGTGTAAACCTTGGATCGTGAGTTGATGATGAATGCGGGCTAGAACTTCATCTTTCTGTAAGGGTTTAGTGATATAGTCCGCCGCGCCCATCCGAAAGGCTTTCACTTTTTCCGAGATTTCTTCAATTACACTCACAAAGATCACCGGAATATACTGAGTCCTAACATCAGCCTTCAGCCGTTGACAGACCTCGTACCCGTCCATAACTGGCATCATAATATCTAATATGATTAAATTGGGCAGGGTATCTAAAGCCATTTTTAAGCCCAATTCCCCAGAATTTGCCAGTTGAACTTGATATCCTTGCAGACTGAGCAGTTTCCCCAAATATTTCAGGTTAATCGGGGAATCATCGATAATTAAGATATTAAGTGCTTGATATTCCGTAGTATCCATAATCAGTTATCAGTCAGTGATCATTTGGTAGACGTGCGGTGAGCACATTCATGCTGCCATTGGCCCGTCTGTACCCGTCATCAGGTATCAGTGATCAACTCTTGAACTGATAACTGGTACGGGCGGGTTCATCAAGATGCGCGGTGATTAACTAAAGATCTATAAATAACCCGCCCCTACAACTGATAACTGATGCTAGGCTTTTTTTAAGAGTTCTGTCCGAATTGAGCCCCCTTTCCATGTCCAGTCCTCCCGTTCTTCGGTGGGGACAAAACAGGCCCACAGACTGCCCGGAGACACTTCATAGAAATTTTGAATTTCTGCGATCGCCACCTCTCCCCAGGGCGCTCTGACTTGAATCAAATCCCCTAAATTAAACACCTCCCCCGCTTGGTTTTGGGCTTCTTGGAGTTCCACCCAAGGTTTAGGCGGGGTTGTGTCAGGGCGACGGGGTTTACTAAAAGAAGGTTTATCCCGATCAGACGGCGAATGAGCCCGACTGACAGACTTTTCACTTCCGGCCGGTGTTAATCGAATCTCCGCGGCTGGTTTCGGTCTAATAATTGCCGGAGTTTTCTCATCCATGAATAAACGGCTCCATCAAAATTGAATATCACGGGTTCAGATCAACATTCTAATCCAACCAACAGGGACAAAAAAACCCAATTGTTAAGAAATCGAGGATTTTGCCCTCCGCCGGTGCCCCCAATTATATATGGGGTCTATCTTGAATATACACAGAAAACAAATTTGCCCGGATAAACGTGCTAGGTTAGTTTTAGGCGATATGCTGGTTTGTACCTTTTTCCCTAGCTTTACTGTTCCCCGACCGTTGTATCTTTCCCCATCTGAGTTCATCAGGTTGTGTTTTGTAGCAGCCAAGATTCACCGTTTCAGGAGTCACCCCGTCATGAATCAAAAACCCCAGGATCTCCGTCGCAGTGCCGCCGAAAAATTTATTGAGTCCTTTGATCAAGAATTATTGCGCGCATTCCAAGAGTCGGATGCAGTGACTCCTAACCCTCAGCCGGCCCCCCCAGAACAAGCTGTTTCGGTTCCCCGGCCTCCCAAAAACCCCGAAGCCATTAGCTTATCGGATTTGGAAGCCGCGATCTCCGATATTGAACAATATCTACATGATCAACATCCTCCCACTTCGGACGCACCCCAAGAATAACTTGCCCTAAATCCCTTGGCGTTGGCGTTGGGCTTCATAGAGCATCAGCGCGACGGAAATACCCACATTCAGGGATTCGACCCCGGGCCGTAATGGGATTTGAACCTGATGGTCTGCTAAGGCTTGAAGATCGGGAGAAAGTCCAGCCCCTTCATTCCCAAATACCAGGAGAGTCGGCCGGGTCAGATCTAATTGCCAATAGGACATCGCAGCCTGGGGGACTGTCGCTACAATTTGTAATCCCTGTTGTTGAAAATGGCTGATATCCGTGGCTAAGTTAGGGCTAACGGTTTTATTTAAACGAAACCACGCCCCCGCAGAGGCTCTTAAAACTTTCGGGTGGTCTAAATCTACACTATCGGAACTTAACCATAACCCCTCTACCCCCGTGGCGGCGGCTGTCCGAATAATAGTTCCTAAGTTACCCGGGTCTTGCAAGGTTTCTAAAACAATGCCCAAACTTTCAGGGGTCTGGGGCTGGGGGAGTATTCGAGGGGCCAGGGCAATCACGCCATCGGGATGAACGGTGGTCGCCATCGCCTCCAGTACCTCGGGACTCACCCATTCACATCGGGGGGTATGCTGGCTTAAACGTTCTAGGAGCGGTTGATGACGCCCTTGCCAGGAGGAGGTATAACAAACCGTGGTTAGGGGATAGCCCACCTCACAGGCTGCTTCTACTAGGTGGGTTCCTTCGAGTAAAAATAACTGGTGTTCCTTGCGTCCCTTGGCTTGATGCAGCTTGCGAATTTGCTTCACCAATGGATTTTGCAGACTCGTTAACATAAGACCTGATGGATAAACAACATTGACACTCCCCCGTCAAACTTACGTTGTGACGGGGGATTCTTGTTTCACAAAAGAATGCTTTTTGCAGCAAGCTGCAACGAGTCTTACACCTTCTCCGCAAGCTTTAATTTCTGCGTGTCCCGCAGTATTTGTTGACAGTATTCTTATCCCTTCTTCACGGATATTCCTGGCTGCGTTTTCATCTCTATCATGATGGGTTTGGCAATTCGGACAAATCCAGTCACGAACACTTAAATCCAAGGAATCATTTTTGAATTGGCAGCAATTACAAAGCTTTGTGCTCGGAAAAAATCTATCAACTTCAATCAACCTTCCCCCTTCTCTTTCCAGTTTATAGCTCAAGAAATTAATTAGCATTCCCAAACCGGCATCTAATAAAGATTTTGCCAATTTGGTACGAGCTAACCCTTTGATACAAAGGTTTTCTACTACAATGACTTGGTTCTCATCAACTAACTTTCGAGAGAGTTTATGGAGATTGTATTCGCTACCGCTCATGTTTTTTGTTGGTCGTGATTCATCTCACCGCCAAGCCTAACGGCTGTTGCGGGAGTCCTCTCACGACATTTAAGATAGGGGCGCGAAAATCACACCCCTAACCGTTCAATGCGGAACCCGGGACTTGAACCCGGAAGTCTTTGCAAACACTAGAACCTGAATCTAGCGCGTCTACCAATTCCGCCAGTTCCGCTTTTTTTATTCAATTGCACAATTATTAATCCTGTCATAGTTTTTGAGATTTGTCAATCCCCCAGGGCTGAAAATATAGTCGGCAAAAGCCAACACTGGGGGAAAGGGCAAAAAATTCTGCCTATTGCTGTTCATGTTGGAGATAATCAGGATCACCGAGTCCCCCCACCCGGTCAGGGGGCCAAAACCGCACCGTTGCCCGACCAATAATATTTTCCCGGGGGACAAACCCCCAATAGTGGCTATCGTAGCTATTGTTGCGGTTATCTCCCAAAACTAAATACTGGCCGTCGGGAACAGTCCCCGGCCCCCAGTTATATTCGGGTCGTTCGGCAATATACTTTTCTAGGAGAGGTTGGCCATTAATTAACACCGAGCCATTTTTCACCTCCACCGTTTCACCGGGTAACCCGATAATTCGTTTGATAAAGGCATCTTTATATTGTTTTTTCAGTTCCTCTGTGGGGTTAAAGACCACGACATCACCCCGACCAGGATCGACTAACTTATAGCCGACCTTATCGATAATCAATCGATCATTAATTTCTAAAGTTGGTAACATTGACCCAGAGGGAATATAGCGAGCTTCTGCAACGAATGTCCGAATCCCTAGGGCTAAAAAGATACTCAAACTAACGGTTTTCAGGATTTCTACCCAGGGGTTTTCTTCCGGTTGAGGGGAAGATTTAACGGGATCTGGTTCTTGATTGGGTAGGCTACTCATAGGCGGGTGGTCACAGAACAAAAAACTACGTTCATCATATCAAATTTGTCTACAATGGGGGGGTGATAGTTCCCGCCCGTGACAATTCGCGGTTAAATAGTTTTATAACAGATTAGATCAAGGTAATAATGTTTAATTCATACGGTGTATTGATTAATCAAGCTCGGATTTTGTTGCCCAATGGTGATTTTTTACTCGGAGATGTTGCTATTATTGACGGTAAAATTGTTAAGATTGCTCCAAAAATTGATCATCAGGAGCTAGGAGGAGAGGATTGGGAAATTATTGATGCCCAAGGGTTAACTTTATTGCCCGGTGTGATCGATCCCCAGGTACATTTTAGAGAACCGGGTTTAGAATATAAAGAAGATTTATATACGGCCAGTTGTGCCTGTGCAAGAGGGGGCGTGACTTCTTTTTTGGAAATGCCTAATACTCGCCCCTTAACCACAACCCAAGCCCTTTTAGATGATAAATTAAGACGGGCTGGGGAAAAATGTCTGGTTAATTATGGCTTTTTTATGGGGGCGACGGCGGAGAATTTATCGGATTTATTAGAAGCGAATCCTACCCCGGGAATTAAGATATTTATGGGGTCAATGCACGGGGATTTACTCATTGATCAAGAAGAAATATTAGAGAGTATTTTTGCAAAAGGCGATCGCTTAATTGCAGTTCACGCGGAAAATCAAGCTCGAATTAATCAACGCCGCCAAGAGTTTGCCGGAATCACCGATCCGGCGATTCATTCTACCATTCAAGATAATCAAGCGGCATTAGAAGCCACTCAACTCGCCTTAGAACTGTCTAAAAAATATCAACGACGGTTACATATTCTGCATCTGTCAACGGGGGAAGAAGCGGAGTTATTACGTCAAGAAAAACCCGATTGGGTAACCGCAGAAGTCACGCCTCAACATTTATTATTAAATATCACAGATTATGAGAAAATTGGCACCTTAGCCCAGATGAATCCCCCCTTGCGATCGCCTCAAGATAATCAAATATTATGGCAAGCGTTATTAGATGGCGTAATTGATTTTATTGCTACGGATCACGCCCCCCATACCTTAGAAGAAAAAGCAAAGGGATATCCGAATACACCATCAGGAATGCCCGGAGTTGAGACTTCTTTACCCTTAATGTTAACACAGGCGATCGCCGGAAAATGTACGGTTCAACAGGTATCAAATTGGATGTCTACCGCCGTGGCAAAAGCCTATAAAATCCCCAATAAAGGTAAAATAGAAGTGGGTTATGATGCGGATTTAGTGTTAGTAGATTTAAACAATTATCGTCCGGTTTTGCGAGAGGAAGTGTTAAGTAAATGTGGTTGGAGTTCCTTTGAAGGTTGGGAATTAACCGGATGGCCAGAATATACCCTAGTGGGGGGAAAAGTAGTTTATGGAAACCGAAAAGTTAATCCAGATGTTCGGGGTCAGGCGTTAAGGTTTGATGCTTCTTAAAAAAACCGTAGTAAGCCCTAAAGGGCTTTTTTATTGGGAATATATTATTATCCAAATAAAAAAGCACACCCTTTGTTTAAATTTTAAGGCGTGTGCTTTTTAGATAATAATAGAAAAAATACAGATTTTACTTACATTGACTGGTTATTAGAACGCAATTCTGATTCCGATGTGACTGATCGTCCGTAGACTGATTGTCCATGAAAGCTGATCATAATTTCATGGAACAGTCTAAAACACGAGTTTTAAAAGCTTTAGGAATTTTGATTAGACAATATCGAATGTCTATCAGAATTTCTCAAGAGGAGTTGGGGTTACGTTCTCACCTAGATCGAACCTATATATCTGGACTAGAACGGGGTGTGAGAAACCCTTCTTTGACTGTTCTAGTTTCTCTTGCTAGTGGTTTGAATATTACTGTTTCAGAACTGCTTGAGAACTTAGAAACAGAGATGAGGAATGTGGAGTGAACCCAGAATCAGCAGAAAGTTTAAAATCCAAACTTAAATCAGGTACATCACAGTACAAAGTTTTTGATTTATTATCTGATAAAAAGTGGCATTGTCGCAACTGTGAAGGAACAAAAGTTGCTTCTAATCAATATGCTGGTGGTGGTGGAATTCAAGGTTTAGAACGAG
>DATNRE010000618.1:0-8072 GCA_036703685.1 Candidatus Obscuribacterales bacterium | reverse complement strand
GTTATGGACGGGTATGAGGTCTGTCAACGCCTAAAAGCGGATGTTAGGACTCAGTATATTCCTGTGATCTTTGTGAGTGTGATTGAAGAAATCTCGGAAAAAGTCAAAGCTTTCCGAATGGGGGCGGCGGACTATATCACTAAACCGTTACAAAAAGATGAAGTTCTCGCCCGAATTCATCATCAACTGACGATTCAAGGTTTACATCATCAATTTAAACTTCAAAATCTCCAACTGCAAGCCGAAATTCAAACTCGTCAACAACTGGAAGAAAAATTTTCTAAGGTATTTTTAAATAGTCCAAATCCGATTACCTTAAGAACTTATAAAGAAGGATATTTTTTAGACGTTAACCCCAGTTTTCTCAAGGTTTTTGGTTATGAAGAATCGGAAGTGCTGGGCAAACAACCTACGGACTTAAATTTGTGGGTCAATCCCGAAGACGAACAGGAGTTAAAACAACAAATTAAACTGGGAAAACCCATTCATAATCAGGTGGTCGAGCAACGAACGAAAACCGGAGAAATTAAACGCCTATTATTATCAGAAGAAATCATTTTTTTAGAAAAAAAAACTTATATTTTATCGATCATTAATGACATCAGTGAAAAAGAATTATCCCAAAAAGATAAAGAAAAAATTGAAGATGCCTTAATTAAAAGTGAAAAAAAATATCGGAATTTAGTTGAAACCTCTCAGGATATTATTTGGTCAGTCAATTTACAGGGATATTATACCTTTGTCAGTCCGGCGGTGAAAACCATTATGGGATATGAACCGGAAGAAGTGATCGGCAAACTATTTTCAGATTTTGTTCCCCTGGATCAAGTTTCTGAGGTGCAGAAAATCTTTCAACCCATTTTATCCGGTCAATGTTTAGTCAGAAATCATCTGATTAATATATCTAAAGATGGAAAATGGGTGCATCTGTTAGTGAATGCTTTTCCCCTATATAGTTCCGAGGGAGATTTGATTGGGATTAGGGGCACAGCATCGGATATTACCGAACAAAAAACAACAGAAAGAGCGTTACAACTGATTGTAGAAGGAACCGCCGCTAAAACAGGTCAAGAATTTTTCCGTTCCTGTGTTTACTATTTAACTGAAGTCTTACAAGTCCGCTATGCTGGGGTTTTTAAACTCTTAAAATCCTCCCCTTCAAAATTAGAAACCTTAGCATTTTGGAATGGAGAACAGTGGCAGGAGAATTTAATGTATGAGCTATCAGGAACACCTTGTGATCAGGTGATTAAAATGGCTGAACCCTGTCATTTTAGTGAAAATGTCCAGATTTTATTTCCCAATGATCCAGAATTAGGGGAATTAAAAGCTCAAAGTTATTGGGGAATCCCCTTATTTGATTCGACGCGAGAGGTGATCGGGATATTAACAGTTATGGACACCCAAAATAAAGAACTGAATTTGAGTCAAGAATCCATTTTAAAAATTTTTGCAGATCGAGCAGGTGCGGAACTAGAACGCCAATTAGGGGAAGAATTGCTCAAATACCGATCCCGGGTGGATCATCTGCTTAGTCATATTTCTCGGCTATTTATTAATGATAAAATAGAAAATGCCATTCATTTGACCTTGCAAGAAGTAGGTCAGTTTCTTAACTGTGATTGGGCTTTTATTTTTAATTGTCCGACTGAACCGATGCCTTGGAAAATTACAGCCCAATGGCAAACAACAGAACCACAAATTGAACAGAACTATTGTCCGATTTTATCCGCTCAAACTCTCCCTAAGATTCATCAACACTTACAACTGAAAAAGACTGAAATTTTAGGGATTTCCGACCTCGATCAGTTTTTCGATTTACTCCCCCAGGATCAAAGAACTCTCCGTCGCCTCAATTGTCGATCTCTGATTTTTATTCCCTTAATTAAAGGGGGAAAAACTAAGGGATTTATGGGGATCATGAACTTTCATGCCGCCCAGGAATGGACAGTAGAAACCCAGAATTGGTTGAAACTTGTGGGAGAATTAATTGCCATTCGTCAAACCACCGAAGAAACCCAACAGGCCTTAGAACGGAGCAAAACCCGCTATCAAAATTTAGCCGATAATATACCCGGGATGATCTATCAATTTGTCCTACATCCCGACGGTTCCATGAGTTTACCCTATGCGAGTTCAGGCTGTTGGGATTTATATGGGGTCTCTCCCGCCCAGGCGATGATTAATGTGCATCAATTATTTGAAAAAATCTATCCTGAAGATTTTCAAGGAGTGTTTAATTCTATCTGTGATTCGGCTGAAACTTTAATGCCTTGGAGTTATATCTGGCGGATGATTAATCAGGAAGGTCAGATGAAATGGTTACAGGGAAATGCCCGTCCCGAAGCGATGGCCGATGGGAGTATTTTATGGGATGGTTTAATTATTGATATTACCCAAACCAAACAGGCAGAAACCCTATTACGCGAAATCGCCCAACGTCAACAAACCCAAGCTAGAATTATTGGTAGAATGCGTCAAACCTTAGATGCGGAGACGATTTTTTCCACGGCGACTCGAGAATTGCGTTATGAATTAAATAGTGATCGGGTGGGAATTTATCAGTTTAATTCCAATGGTCAAGGTCAATTTGTAGCGGAATCTTTGGCATCGGGTTGTGAACCTTTAATCTATCAATCGATTCAAGACTTACACTTTGATCCGGCTAGTTTTGAGCCAGAAAATTGTGTTTTATCGAGTTTAAATCAGGAAGATAAAATTCAAGATACCTACCTCCGAGATATTCAAGAGGGAGTTCATCGAGATGGTTTGAGTTATTTATGTATTTCTGATATTTACCAAGCGGGATTTCCCGATTGTTATTTACATTTATTAGAACGGATGCAGGTTAAAGCCTATTTAATTGTGCCGATTTTTTGTCAAATGGTTTCACCGACGGTAGACGTTACAATCGAAAGTTCGACCTCCGTTCCAGCTAAGTTAAAACTATGGGGACTGTTGGCGGTCTATCAACATTCAAGTCCCCGTCACTGGCAAGAATCAGAAATTAATTTAGTGGTACAAATTGGCTCCCAATTAGGAGTGGCATTGCAACAAGTGGCTTTATTAACCCATACTCAACAACAATCGGAAGAACTGTCGCAAGCGAAGGAAGCAGCCGATGCAGCTAACCGAGCTAAAAGTGAATTTTTAGCGAATATGAGTCATGAATTACGCACTCCTTTAAATGCAATTTTGGGATTTACACAACTGATGAACCTCGATTCAAGTCTGGGTTCGGAACAACAAGAACAGATCAGAATTATTCATCGGAGTGGTAAACATTTATTGGCTTTAATTAATGATATTCTGGAGATGTCTAAACTAGAAGCCGATCGGATTAGCCTAAGTCCGACTCGCTTTGATTTATTTCAAGGGTTAGATTATATTCGAGATTTACTCAGGACAAAAATTAAAACTAGGGGATTAGAATTTGAGTTAGAACGGGCTGAAAATCTCCCCCAATGGATTATTACCGATGAAAATAAATTCCGACAAATTCTGTTGAATTGTTTGGGACATTTGATGATTTGGACAGAAGGGGGGAGGCTGCAAGTGAGAGTTAAACCCCTATTTCCGCCTGGGGAATCCTCGGGTTTGGAGTCCCATTCTTCTACCCCAAATATTCAACTTGAATTTGAAATTGAAACCACCCGATCAAATAGACAATCCTTAGAAATTCAAGATTTATTTAAGCCCTTTACCTCGATTCAACGCAGTCTCACCTTGCAGCCAACAGAAAATTTGAGTTTACCCATTAGCCAACAATTTCTCCACCTGATGGAAGGAACAATCATGATCGAACATTCCTCAAATCAGGGGATAAAATTAAAGTTAGTGATTCCGGTTCAACTCGCAGAAATTCAACCGCCCTACCCAGTATTTTCCTCGGAGAAAATTATCGGTTTATCCCCCAATCAACTCAACTATCGCTTGTTGGTGGTTGAGGATCAAACTTCCTGGCGTTCCCATTTAACTGAATTTCTGGAACAGATGGGTTTTACGGTCAGGGAAGCAGAAAATGGGGATCAAGCTTTCACCCTTTGGCGAGTCTGGAAACCCCACTTAATTCTGATCAAAATAGGGATACCGATTTTGAAGGGTTATACTATTCAAAAAATTCGTCAGGAAGAATTTACCGATGAACATTCTGGGGAGGAGTTAATCAAGTCGGAAACTGAACTTGAGGGCATGAGTCCCCATCAAACGATTATTCTGGCAATGATTCCATCGGGGTCGGAGAAGGATAAACTTTTGGCTTTATCGGCCGGTTGTGATGACTTTTTGTATACGCCTTTTCCAGAGGATGAACTTTTGAACAAAATAGGTGAATATTTAAAAGTACAGTATGAATACGCGCCCCCATTGTTATCTCAATCATCGGGATTCGGTGACTCATGCGATAGTGCTACTATGACTCAACCTCTGGTTAATGCTAAGGCCCTGGTGATGCCCCCGGAATGGGTGGAACAACTCTATCATGCGGCGGCTCAATGTAGCGATCGCTTATTACTCCAGTTGATTAGTCAAATTCCTTCTGAACATGAAGCAACGGCTCAATATTTGAACCATTTAGTGGATAATTTCCGCTTTGATCAAGTGATGGAATGGGCGAAACAACCTGAAGATTCTGCGAAAAATACACAATGATTGAGAACCAACCTGATATTTCTAAAGGCAATATTCTGATTATCGACGATAATCCTGAAAATTTGCGCTTATTATCCAGAATGTTGATCCGCCGAGGCTATGAAGTCCGTCAAGCTTTAAATGGAATTATTGCCTTGAGGGCGATTGAAATTCAACGACCTGATATTGTTTTATTAGATATTATGATGCCTCAGATGAATGGATATGAGGTGTGTAAAGAGATTAAAAATAATCCTGAAACCGCCGATATTCCGGTGATTTTTTTAAGTGCTTTAGACGAAGTTCAAAATAAAATTAAGGGCTTTGCAGCCGGGGGATCGGATTATATTACTAAACCGTTTCAATTTGATGAAGTTTTAGTCCGGGTTCAAAATCAACTCTCGTTACAGTTTGCTCGACAAAGAATTATAAAATTGAACATGGAATTGGAACAAAGGGTCAAAGAGCGTACCCAAGAACTGGAAGATGTTCATGCTAAATTACTGAAAAAAGCCCTCTATGATGAGTTGACCAACCTCCCCAATCGGTTATTATTTATTCAACATTTGGAATCAACCATTAACCAGTTACAAGATTCTCCTAATCATCGGTTTGCGGTGTTGTTTTTGGATTGCGATCGGTTTAAAGTGATTAATGATTCCTTGGGGCATTCCGTCGGGGATCAATTATTAGTTTCCATTGCCCAACGGTTACAATCTACTGTGTCTAATATTGATATTTTATCTCGGTTTGGGGGAGATGAATTTGCGATTTTATTAAGGGATTTAACTGAACCGGAAATTGCAATTCAAACGGCGGAAAAAATTATTAATATTTTGGCTGAACCCTTTTCTATTCTCTCCTATCCCATTTATATTAATGCCAGTATTGGGGTGGCTTATAGTCAACCGGACTATACCCGACCCGAACAAATTTTACGCGATGTGGATACGGCGATGTATCGGGCAAAATCCCGAGGCATTTCCTGTTATCAAGTTTTTGATCCGAGTATGTATAAAAATGCTTTATCTTTTTTACAGCTTGATGCGGATTTACGCACGGCTATTAAAGAACAACAACTCGGGGTCAATTATCAGCCAATTATTGGGTTAAAAACCGGAAAAATTGTAGGATTTGAAGCCTTAGTTTGTTGGGAACATCCCCAACGGGGTTTAATCTCTCCGAATGAGTTTATTCCTGTCGCTGAAGAAACCGGTTTAATTACAGAAATTGGCAACTGGGTTTTACGACAAGCGGGGGAACAAATCTATCGTTGGCAACAACAATTTCAGGAGATTCCTTTAACGATTAGTATTAATCTCACTCCTCGACAGTTTAGCCAAAACAACTTAATTGCTCAACTGGATGAAATTGTTGAACAAACCCATTTGAATTATAACTGTTTGAAATTGGAAATTAAAGAAAGTGCCATTATGAATAATGTTAAAACCGCACAAATCATATTAAATCAGTTACGACAACGGCAAATTCAACTCAGTTTAGATGATTTTGGCACGGGTTATTCTTCCTTGAGTTATCTGCATTCATTCCCCGTTGATACCTTGAAAATTGATCGTTCTTTTATTCGAGAATTAGATCAAGATCCTCAAGAATTTGGCTTAGTTACCGTGATCATTAATATTGCTCAAAAAATGGGGATGAATGTGATTGCAGAAGGCATAGAAACCGCCCAACAATTAAAAAAATTAAGACAGTTAAATTGTGATTTTGGCCAGGGGTATTTCTTCTCAACTCCCCTCAACCCCGAACAAGCTGTTAAGCTACTCCTATCATCGCCCCAATGGTAATAATCAGTTATCAGTTACCAGTTATCAGTTATTAGTTATTAGTTATTACCCATTCCCTTGTCTGGACTAATAACTGATGTAGGACTTACGCAGAATACCCAATTATACACCATCTGTAGGGGCGAACGGCCGTTCGCCCCTACAGGATATGGTTGTTTTGCGTAAGTCCTGTGATAACTAATCACTAATCACTGATAACTAATCACTGATAACTGACAACTAATCACTGATAACTGACAGCTAATCACTGATAACTGATGACTTATGACTGATGACTGATGAATTAACGGGTGATATCAATTTTGATTTTGCCACTAAAATCGGGGATGGGGGGGGCAGGTTTGGTTAACTGCACCCGGACTTTTTCCACTAAGGGTTGTTGTAATAGGGTATCGGTAATTTCCGTGGCCAATCGTTCCAAGAGGGAGAATTTGCTGGTTTTAATCACATTCTCAACGGTTTTGATGGTCTGGCGGTAGTCCAGGGTGTCGGCGATCGCATCACTACTCCCCACGGGTCTGAGATCTAACCACAGGGTGATCTCGGCCTCAAACCATTGTCCCAAAACCTGTTCCTCGGGTAAATATCCGGTATAACCGTAGCTGCGAATCCCTGAAATGTGGATTGAGTCCATAATTCCTAAAATAAAATGACATTTTCTCAAGAATATGCTATATTAATAAAAGTTTGGGTATGTAGCTCAGTGGATAGAGCATCAGGTTCCGGTCCTGAGGGTCGGGGGTTCGAGTCCCTCCATACTCGTTAAAGGCAAAGTCGCTTGTAACTCGTATACAGAGGGATTCTCACCCCGACCCTCAGCATCAAAACCTGATGCTCTATCCACTTTGCTATCCATAATCTATCCAAATCCATCATAATCGAAAGGATTTTGGATAGATTGCTTTTCACCTACCCATACAAACATTTAATCTAAAACCCTAAATAATTAATTTTTACTTATACCCTTAAAACTTAAAAACCCCCATTAGCACATAAAATCAAAAGTGTCAAATGGGATAAACAGAAAATTATATAAGGAATAATCCCTATAAACTATCCTCACAAGGTTTACTCCCCCTAACCCGACTATTGATTGTATGTCGGTTCAGCTATCCGTCAAGGCACACTACGTTGAAGACACCTTGACTGCTATCTGAAACCTCCAATCAATATTTGTCAGGGGTTAGGGGGAGGATAGTGTTTTACCCTTTTAATCATCATCACCTTTCCCATTACCCATTACCCTGATATTGCGATCGTAAAATTTAGTTTTTCACCGTGTAGGCTGTGTAGGCTGTGTAACTTTCTACGGTTCCTTAAACTTTTTAGCTTTCTTCCCAGAGTACGTACAATGGGAGGTTTTAAGATCTCCTCTCGGATTGGGGTAGATTTTCTCTCAAGCCCCTAGATTTTCTGATCTATCTTCCCATTGTACGTATAACGGGAAGATACTCCTAGTATGTGTCTAATTATTTTCTATAGCCGCAATGGATAGCGGCTATAGAAATATATTAGGAGTATCTCATCTCAAAATACTCCTCAACATCATCAAAAACTACATCCTTGACCCCATCCAAAAACCCTTCTACAAAGGACTTGATCCGAGGATCTGCAATCCCTTCAATTTTTGACTCA
>DATNRE010000617.1:0-3944 GCA_036703685.1 Candidatus Obscuribacterales bacterium | reverse complement strand
AAACCCAAAACAAACACTGGTGGGAATACCCGTCGATGTGCGTAACCCCCCCTGACGACTTTTGCCAAAGGCATAATAGGAACGAAACGCCAACGAATGACCATCAACTAAAAGCAAAAGGGGATATTCCAACACTGTTTTCATACCAACTGCAATACAATTCCTATTTTAAACCCTGTATAGGATAATTTGTGGCAAGATTATAATATTTTATTCCGGGGTTGGCAAAAAATATCTGCCCAACCCCTACAGATTTATTGTCTATTTTTAACCTACAACAAACGGGTTTCTATATCCTACTGCCGGAGGTTCAATAACTTGTAAATTCAGATTTGCACCTGCTTCAAGACGGGCAATTGTATCCCCGTTTTTGGAAATCACTAAATCATTACCCACTGGAGAGATTTGATAATCTTCCACTTGACCGATTAATTGAATGGTATCTCCTTGACTTTGATTAAAATTACGAATTGTAGCTTCACCGGCACCGAGATAAAATTCAAAAATTCCAGGAATAGAAGGCTTACTAACGATATAAGAATCTGCGAAGATAAAATGATCTGCGCCTTCACTTCCAATCAACGTATCAAATTCATTTTCTCCATTACTTAAATAACGATACTCAGAAGAAAAGTCATTATATTCAGTGAGAACTCCAATAATGTCCTTGTCTCCTACACCAAAAGCGGTGATGGTATCATTTCCTTGCGTCCCCATAAATGCAGTAGAACGACTGGGTTCAAACTGTCCAAATTTTTGATAATGTTCTAATCCTGTGCTAAAAGCACCCGCTTCTACAGCAACTAAAACATCAGGATTTCTATCTAAATAAAATGATTCTCCAAAATCACCGATTGTTGTCACTATACTGGATTTAATCCATTCAACGATCGGATAATTGGTAGGAAAGTCAGCCCCACCTTGGATCACAGTTTCTATGAATGCACCAAAACGCCTTTTGATCAATAAATCTTCAGTTCCATCATCCCATTGCGTATAATCACTGATCAATTCGCCTATCTGAATTTTATCCTGACTTGGATCTAAATTAATGATAGTCGTTAGCTGACCCATCCCACGGTACAAAGAAGAACCCCCATCTCCGAGAATAAACTGCTCGGAACCCAATCCCCCAATCAAAGTATCTTGTTGAACGAAAGGATTTTGATTTTTATCTCGTTCATAAACCCGTTTTCCTGACTCGTCTAAACTTAAGGGAATTCCGGTTATTTCAACAGTTCCTACTCCAAAACCTTGAACAGTATCAGTTCCATTTGTCCCCATAAAGATAGCAGAACGACTGGGTTCAAATTGACCTATTTTCAAATAGTGATCAAACCCCGTTTTGAAGTTTCCTTGAGCCACTGCTAAGTTAACATCTGGGTTTTTTTGTAAATATTCCGGTTCAAAAAAATTGGTTGCTAAACGATTTTCTTTTTGTCCAAATTGTAGAAAGTGTTGTAAACCCGATTTAAACGTGCTATTCTGGATAAAAGGAACCAGATCGGGATAGCGTTTTAAATAATAATCTTCGTTATAAGAAGGCGAAATATTTGTCCGTCCTTCTTCATAACCAAACTGGATAAAATGGGAAAGTCCTGAAGGAATTAGACCGACTGCGACCCCGTTAGCCACATCAAGATTATTAGCTAGATAATAACTTTCATCAAAATAACGAGAAACTTCCGTTAATTTTTGTTGTCCCATTCCTATTTTTTGAAAGTGATCTAATCCTGAAGTAAATTGTCCCGATTCAATGGCTGTTTTTACCCAAGGATATTGGATCAAATAGTAATTTTCATCAAAAATTTCAAAATTCATGATGATCTTTCTCCTTTGTATAGGATTTGTGGAATGATACTTAGCTGATTAATAATTAATTATCAATTTTTATCTATCTTTCCTAATTATAGACTAATCCAATAGTTTGATGATAATCTTGACTTTTCTTAACTTTTTATCCTTGATTAAAATTATTTTTTAACATGAGTTCGTTATCGCTGTTCTAAACCCCAAAAAATTGGGTAAACAGCCGTTGACCCCTAACCCAGTTTCTTTATCCCACGCGATCGCCATCAAAATAAGTTACAATTAAAAGACGCCATAACTCCAACTCTTAAGTAGGAGAAAAATATGCCAATTCAAAGCAACAGTGCAATGGGAAAAGTTTTCGCCACTCTAACAATTACTAACCGCGCCGACCAAATTCTAGCAGAGGCTGGGGTTAAATCAGAAGACCAAATACGCTCAATTACCCTCAAAAATGTATTAGTAGACACGGGTGCAACTACCCTATGTTTACCCCAAGATGCGATCGCCAAACTGGGGCTAAAACTCCTAAAAGAAGTAGACGTAGCCACCGCCATGGGTATTGGCAAAGCCCGAATTTTCCGAGATGCTACTATATCAATGTTTGAGCGGGAAGGAACCTTCGAGTGCTTAGAATTACCAGGAGGTAAAGATGCTCTTTTAGGAGTCATACCTTTAGAAGCTTTGGGGTTAGAAATCGACTTAAAAAATCAAACCTTGAAGGCATTACCTATCAGTCCGACAGAAACTTATTTAACGATTTTATAGCAGAAGCAATTAAGAACTTCCTAACATCTGCTGCGACTGCTATATACTAGAAAATTGGGCTAAAGCCCAACAACAAAAAAGCCCCTCGATGGTTAGGCGAGGGGTTAAAGAAAAGATATAATTAAACCGGATTAAGACTCAGCGCCTTGGGGTAACAATTCCCGACTGGTGGTACTTTGGAACACCACCACTTGAGCATTTTCATCCACATCAACCATGGCCGTATCCCCTTCTTTGATCCGTCCAGACAGAATTTCTTCCGCTAAACTATCTTCGAGTAACCGCATAATGGCTCGACGCAGAGGACGCGCCCCGTAGCTGGGGTTGTAGCCTTCTTCGACTAACCGCTCTTTGAACTTGTCCGTCACTTCCAAGGTAATGCCTTTTTCGATCAAGCGTCCGAAGACTTCTTTTAACATGATCACCGCAATTTCCTTGACTTCTTCCTTGTTCAACTGACGGAAGACAATAATTTCATCCAAACGGTTGAGGAACTCAGGACGGAAATATTGTTTGAGTTCTTCATTAACCAAGTTGCGGATACGGTTATATTGGGCATCGTTTTCGTTTTCTGAGAACTCGAAGCCTAAACCACCGCCACCTTTTTCGATCACCTTCGATCCAATATTAGAAGTCATGATGATCAAGGTATTCTTGAAGTCCACCGTCCGACCTTTGGCATCGGTCAACCGACCATCTTCTAAGATTTGCAGCAACATATTGAAGACGTCGGGGTGGGCTTTTTCAATTTCATCGAATAGCACCACCGTATAGGGACGCCGACGCACCGCTTCGGTAAGTTGTCCGCCTTCGTTGTAACCGACATAACCTGGAGGCGACCCAATTAACTTAGAAACCGTGTGGCGTTCCATGTATTCGGACATATCCAAGCGGATCATCGCTTCTTCTGACCCGAAGAAATAGGACGCTAAGGCCTTAGTTAATTCGGTTTTACCCACCCCCGTTGGCCCAGAGAAAATAAAACTGGCGATCGGTCGGTTGGGGTTCTTCAGACCCACCCGGGCGCGACGAATAGCACGGGATACGGCTTTAACGGCTTCATCCTGACCAATTAACCGTTGGTGCAGGGTTCCTTCCATATTCAGCAGTTTCTCCGACTCAGACTCGGTGAGTTTGTTCACCGGAACCCCTGTCCAACTGGCCACAATTTGGGCGATATCTTCTTCCGTGACAACGGGGCTATCGTCTTCGCTGCGGGTGGTTTCGGATTTTTTAGTTTGACTAATGGTACGAATTTGACTTTTAATTTCCATTTCCCGATCGCGCAATTCTCCCGCCCGATCAAAGTCTTGGGAACGCACCGCCTCGTCTTTTTCCTTCAGGACTTGGCGCAGTTCCTTGTCCAA
>DATNRE010000616.1:0-12217 GCA_036703685.1 Candidatus Obscuribacterales bacterium | reverse complement strand
GTGGATGTCCTTAGAATCTGAACGATTTTTAGAACCCGTATTTCGAGAGTTTTATAAAGAAAAAAAAGTGATTTTAGAAGAACGTCGCCTGCGCACAGATAATTCTCCTATTGGTCAAATGTTTGAGAAATTTTCCGCCACCGCCTTCACCGTCCATCCTTACCGTCGCCCGGTGATTGGCTATGTAGAAGACTTGGAAAATTTAACCCGAGAAAATGTGCAAAATTTCTTTGAAACCTACTATGTTCCTAATAATTTAACCGTGGCAATTGTGGGGGATGTGAACCCCATGGAAGTCAAACGTTTGGCGGAAATTTATTTTGGTCGTTATCGGGCCCAACCCCAACCCCCGAAATTAAATATTGTCGAACCTCCCCAAACCGAAACCCGGGAAGTCACCTTAACCTTAAAAACCCAACCTTGGTATTTAGAAGGGTATCCTAGTCCGGCTGCCAATCATCCTGATTCTGTGATCTATGATATGATTTCCAGTCTTCTAAGTTATGGTCGAACTTCTCGCTTGTATAAATCCTTAGTTGAAGAACAACAAATTGCTTTAACCGCTCAAGGATCAGGTGGATATCCGGGGAATAAATACCCCAATTTAATGTTATTTTATGCCATGCCTGCCCCCGGTCATACCGTTGATCAAGTGGCGATCGCCCTCCGCCAAGAAATTGACCGACTGAAAACAGAATTAGTTTCTGCAACCGAATTAGATCGAGTTAAAACCCAAGCTAAAGCTAATTTATTACGCTCCTTAGATTCTAATATGGGCATGGCATCGGCCTTAGTTGAATATGAAGTTAAAACCGGATCTTGGCTCAACTTATTTGAGGAATTAGAAAAAATTGAAGCGATTACACCCCAAGATATTCAACGGGTGGCTCAAGAAGCATTTCTGCCTCAAAAACGTACTATTGGTCGCCTATTATCCGACGAATAAACTTTAAATCTACTCCATTTTATTACTGATTAACCTTTCGATTTACCATGTTGAATTTGAAAACCTTAAACTGGAAAAAATCCACGCTTTTTTGGGCGGGATTGTTGCTAACAACCTGCTTTTTTACGGCTTTTAGCCATATTCCGGCGATCGCTTCCACCCCCAAACATTACACGGATTTAACCTTTCCTCCCATACCCGCCATTCAACTACCTGATTATGAACGCTATCAATTAGAGAATGGCATCACGGTTTATTTAGTTGAAGATCATGAACTTCCCTTAGTCGGAGGAAGTGCCTTATTTCGCACCGGAGATCGGTTTGAATCTGGCGATCAAGTAGGTTTAGCTAGTCTAACTGGTGCAGTGATGCGGAATGGGGGAACTCGTCAACATTCCGCCGATGAATTGAATCAATTATTAGAACAAAAAGCCGCCTTTGTAGAAGCGGGAATTTATACCACTTCCGGTCGGGTGGGATTTTCAGGATTAACAGAAGATTTAGATTTAGTATTTGGATTGTTTACGGATGTGATTCGGAATCCTTTGTTTCCTCAAGATCAATTAGACTTAGCTAAAACTCAAGCTAAAGGCGGAATTGCCCGTCGGAATGATAACCCAGGGGCAATTGCTGGCCGGGAGTTTGTTAAACTGATTTATGGGCCAGAGAGTCCCTATGCCCGCATCGTAGAATATTCCACTTTGAATAATATCAACCGTGAGAATTTAGTGGATTTTCATGAAAAATATTTTCATCCTGAAACTATGATTTTAGGAATTGTGGGGGATTTTGATCGAGACAAAATGAAGGCGTTAATTAATGAAAAATTAGGAAACTGGAACCCGACTCAAAAAGCCATGATTCCCCCCCTTCCTGAAGTTTCTCAAGCCAATTCTGGCGGGATTTTCTTGGTTGATCAACCTCAACTCAATCAAAGTTATGTGGAAATGGGTCATTTAGGGGGGATATTAAATGATCCTAATTATCCCGAATTAACGGTGATGAATGGGGTGTTAAATGGGTTTGGTGGACGGTTATTTAATAATTTGCGATCGCGCCAAGGATTAGCCTATTCTGTTTATGGATATTGGGGTGCAGATTATGATTTTCCCGGGGTTTTTCATGCTGGAGGACAAACTCGTTCTGAATCAACGGTTGCCTTAATTCAGGGACTAAAAACTCAAATTCAACAACTACAAACAGAACCGATTAAACCACAGGAATTAGCCTATGCTCAGGAATCTACCCTAAATTCGTTTATCTTCAAGTTTGAAGATCCGGCTCAAACCCTATCCCGTTTAATGCAGTATGAATATTATGGTTATCCCCAGGATTTCATCTTTGATTATCAACGTCAAGTTCAAGCAACAACCATTGAAGATGTTCAACGAGTCGCCCAACAATATCTCAACTTTGACAAGTTAGTGATTTTAGTGGTGGGAAATAAGGAGTTGATTAAGCCGGAGTTAAGCAGTTTAGATCCTCAGTCAAAAGTCACTACCATTGATGTGACTATTCCTAATGCTTAATATCGATATTGAGGTGGGTTTTTCCCACCTTAATTTCGGATCAATCAAAATCTCAACTTGCTTCTCCCCCAACTTTTAAAATCGTTGTTGTCTTGAATTCGGAGTTAATTCAAGGGCTGGGGACTCAGCCGGAGTCGGTTGATTGTATTTTTTTAACCAATCTTTTCCGACTTGAATGGTTAGATCCGATTCTAAAAATCCCGTACTTTCCACCACAACCTTACCAAATCCTAGGGATCTTTGCAGGGCTTGAGCGCTCTTAATATCCCCATCCTGAGCCACAATTTTAGTTTCTTCTAAGGGTTCTGTCCAAGGTTTAGAAATTTTTACATTCCAAAAACCCCCATCATTTAAAGTCCCGACTAATTGATCAATAGCATCGGAACTATCATTACTATCTTGAATCGCAATTCTTAGATCTTTGGGATCAATATTCTCAAATTTCCAAACATCCTGACCAAAATCAAAATGTTGAGCCACCACATTTTCTAAACGGGCTGCATCGGGTAGCCAATAGCTGGCTCGATATTCTTTCGGGTCACTAAATTCACCCGGAACCATGAGCATTTGCACATTTTCCCGGTTAATATTCGTGGCAAAACTAACTAAAGCCACTAATTCTTCCAAACTCAAATTGGTATCAATATGGGACTGAATAATTGATACCACTTGGGGCAGTTTAGAAAGGGTACCCACATTTAATGACTGTTCCATGAACGCCCGAATTAGCATTTGTTGACGTTGTACCCGTCCGATATCTCCTAAAGCATCATAACGGAAGCGTAAAAAATGTATGGCTTGCGCTCCATTCAGGTGTTGTTCTCCTTGTTTCAAATTAATATAGAGATGCTGACTATCATCTTGATATTTCATATCCTTGGGAACGTAAATATTCACGCCTCCCATGGCATCAATTAATTTTTCCACCCCTTGCACATTCACCCGCACATAACGGTCTATTCCCACACCCCCTAATAATTCACTCGTCGCTTTAGCACTTAAAGCCGGGCCGCCATAATAGTTGGCATCATTAATTTTAGTCATTCCCCGACCTTCCACATACGTCCGAGTGTCCCGGGGAATCGATAATACTTTTAATTGTTTGTTAGCCGGATCAAAGCGAATTAACAGCATTGTATCCGATAACCCTTTAAAGGAATCGACCAAAGCATGGTATCCCAATTTCGGATGGGGATTCTCCTCTAAATCCGAGGTTAAAACCTTCACCCCCATCACCAGAATATTCACCGGGCGGGTTAATTCTGGGAGTTTCATATTGGTGGTGGCCATTTGACCTTGGGAAAACACCGCCGCTTCTTCGGGGGTTAACTTTTGCTGTAAAAGGGGTGTTGTGGATAGGGACACCGCTAACAACGCTCCGGCGGTGGCTGAAATCATTGCGACTCCAGCCAGACCTAAACCCAGTCCTAACCAGCGTCCGGGACTCGATTGAGCTAATTTCCTGAGATTGGGTTTAGATGGGTTGGGCAATGGTTTTTGACTCTGATATCTTGGTGCTGACACAGACTTCCTCACACACTCAATAAATAATTTTTTAGGGTAATCGACGGATGGCAAAACCAGGGTTTCTTTAAGAACCAACCTATTATGGCAGATGTTTGCCTAATACTTGTTCAGAAATTCGACTAATTCCCGGAAGCCATAGGGGTTGACGTTTCCAGACCTTAATCATTAACCCTAAACTGACAATAAAATAACTACTTGTCAACAGACTACTGGTTAATAACATCGGCAGGGCGATCGATTCCGCATTATAGGCTCCCGTTTCTAACAAGATTAGTGCAGTTAACCAACTGAACGCTAACACAATTACTAATCGACTCACAGCCTGTTGTTGTTTGGTTCCTGACTGTCGATAGAGTGTCCACAAAGCCGGGAAAAAACCCAATATAGGGATTAAATAAACAAACAACTGCAACCGTTCATCTTCAGGACTTTCATAGAGGGGATTGGTTTTCATAGAACAAAAAATCAAGTAAGCCGCGAAAACAGAAAATATGGCATGAACACCCAAAACCCGCCAACTCAATACCCCGATTCTGATACAATGGTAACAACTTGAGATGCAGGAGAACAGATTACCCCATGACCGCAACCCAGAAACCGATTGTTATTTCCCCCTCCATATTATCAGCAGATTTTAGTCGTCTTGGTGAAGAAATTCGGGCGGTGGATGAAGCTGGCGCCGATTGGATTCATGTTGATGTAATGGATGGTCGCTTCGTTCCCAATATTACCATTGGGCCATTAATTGTAGAAGCCATTCGTCCCGTGACTAAAAAACCCCTGGATGTTCACTTAATGATTGTCGAACCTGAGAAATATGTTGAAGGGTTTGCCAAAGCGGGCGCTGATATTATTTCAGTTCACGCCGAACACAACGCTTCTCCCCACTTACACCGAACCCTGGGTCAAATTCGAGAACTGGGTAAACAAGCGGGTGTGGTTCTGAATCCTTCTACTCCCTTAGAATTAATTGAATATGTTTTAGAACTTTGTGACTTGGTGTTAATCATGAGTGTTAACCCCGGTTTTGGCGGTCAAAAATTTATCCCCGGAATGGTGCCGAAAATTCGCGCCCTCCGTCAAATGTGCGACGAACGGGGTTTAAATCCCTGGATTGAAGTCGATGGCGGTCTGAAAGTCGATAATACTTGGCAAGTCTTAGAAGCGGGTGCTAACGCCATTGTTGCGGGTTCGGCGGTATTCAATGCCCCTGATTATGCTAAAGCGATTGAAGGAATTCGCCATAGCAAACGTCCTAGCCCTGAGTTAGCAACGGTCTAATCTGAATTTGATCGGATTTTTCCGTATTATTAGCCCCCTTGATCAGGACTTACGCATCACCGCTATCCATAGTAGGGGTAATTCATGAATTACCCCTACATCTAGGGTTACATCCCCAAATTTGCGTAAGTCCTGTTAAAAATAGGAGACATAAATGGAACTAAATCCTGAGCCGGATGATACAAATTTTAAGCGTCAAGTCCAAAAAATGCACCAAATCACCGTTTACAGCCGCTGGCTACTCATCGGAATTTTTTGGGTAACTATTGCACCTTTGAGTTTATGGGCATTACGAGCAGAAATTTCTCTTTGGCAAGATTATTTTACCTGGTCAGCCGTTCGTTATGGGTTAGCCTATAACCGTCTTGCTGCTGTGGGTTTAGGGTTATGTATTGGCACAACAACAGCCACATTAGTTTGGCATAGTCGCAACATTTTGTTCGGAGTTTCTTCTGCCCATCAAAAACGTTTAGAACAGCAGGTCTTTAAAATTCTTAAACAGGGGAAAACCCATCCTTTTTGGAAGTGGGTTACTTCGACTAAGGACTAAGCTCTATTAATAACAGAAGTCCCGCCCTTCAGCCTTATGTGACTTTTAGACTTTGAACTAACCAGTTAAATTTTGCTTGAGCCAAAGCCAGAAATTCCTGGGTATGTTCACTAAATTCATCGGTTTCTGGTTGATCTTCTATTTCTATGAAATCAGCATATCCTAAACGGCGAATCGTACCCCGCATTCGACTGGCTAAACACAGAGATAAACCTTGATAAAATCGGGCTGCAAATTTAGCATCACTGTGTAATTTACTATTGAGTTCAAATCGAGAAATTGCTAAAACTTGAGTCGTTTCTAAGGCTTTAACCGTTGCTAAAGGCGGCCGACTATCAATAAAAGAAATTTCTCCTACCACTTCTCCTTTGATGATTTGGGCTAATTCTCGATCCTCATTTGCACCGATGACGACACTTAACAACCCACTTAATACAAAATATAGGGCATTAATCGGACGTCCTTCATAAATTAGTCTTTCCCCAGGAGGAATTGTTTCTAGCTTTGCTTTATTGACAACCCAATGTAAATCATCATCGCTTAATCCACCAATAAGAAAGAGCGCTTTTTCTGTTTTATTAGTCATTCTTTAATAATATTCCTCATAGCTTTTACGAAGTAAATACAACCCGATTTTTCTAAAATAAAAGTCTTGACACTTAACATAAAATGCTAAAGTAACAGGGGGGCAATCCCACAGAGCAATTTTATCATTACTTTGCCTAGATCGTAACTATAACAATCCAAATTGATCCTATTATAATCATAGGTCACAGTTTTGTCTAAACTTTAATCGGAATTGTCAAAGATAGTTTGTCCTTTTGTTGTATCAACTCACCTTCTATGAAAAGTAGTGATTCCTCGGATCAATTACCATCGACCGATCCCTCCCATGGTCAACCCTTACCTGTGATTAACTTATTGACCATGTTTCGGTTAGGTCTGTTTCAAATGGGATTAGGGATTATGTCTCTGCTGACCCTGGGAGTGATTAACCGAATTATGATTGATGAGTTAAAAGTTCCGGCGCTGGTGGCGGCGGGAGCGATCGCCATGCACCAATTTGTTTCCCCAGCTAGGGTCTGGTTTGGTCAGATGTCCGACGCCAAACCATTATGGGGATATCATCGTAGTAGTTATGTTTGGATTGGGTTAATTTTATTTACCAGTATGGCATTTTTAGCCCTACAAGTGGTTTGGCCATTAGGTGCGAGTATTCAAAGCAATGGATTCAATGGAATTGCCTATTTATGGGCAGGTTTATTAGCCTTAATTTTTGCCGGATATGGTTTAGCTTTAAGTGCAAGTTCTACTCCTTTTACCGCCCTATTATTTGATATTTCCGATGAAAATAATCGTTCTAAATTAGTTAGTATTGTTTGGTCAATGCTGATGGTGGGAATTGTGATTGGGGCAATTATTAGTTCTAAAATTCTCCATCGTCCCGAACTTTGTGGAGCCGATCTTCTAGTTGATAATCCCATCGTCCCATCAACCGCGACAAATTTACCTCAATTACAAGCCTCTGTTAATCTGTTATTTATTATTATCCCATTAATAGTCATTGGTTTATCTTTTCTGGCAACTATTGGAATTGAACGCAAGTTTTCTCGCTACAAATTACGCTCAACGATAGTTGAACGAGAAGATCAAATTACCTTTAGTCGCGCCCTTAAAATTCTCACCGCCAGCCGCCAAACCGGGTTATTTTTTAGCTTTTTATTAGTAATGACCATTAGCTTATTTATGCAGGATGCTGTATTAGAACCCTATGGGGGTGAAGTGTTTGGAATGTGTGTTTCTGAAACCACTAGATTAAATGCGTTTTTTGGCATAGGAACTTTAGTCGGAATTGCGTCAACGGGATTTTTAATTATTCCCCGGTTTGGTAAAAAAAATACGGTCAAAATTGGGTGTATTGGGGTTGCAATTTGTTTATTATTTTTTATTGTGGCGGGGTTTTATGCTAATGCTGGATATTTAAAAGGAGCGTTATTATTATTCGGTTTAAATTCGGGAATTTTGACGGCAGGGGCGATTAATTTAATGCTAGATTTAACCTTAGCTGAAACCGCCGGAACCTTTATTGGAGCCTGGGGTTTAGCTCAAGCCATGGCCAGGGGATTAGCCACGGTTTTAGGGGGAGCAATTTTAGATTTAGGGCGGGCAATATTTCAGGTTCCTTTTCTCGCCTATGGTTCAGTTTTTGCCGTCCAAGCTGTGGGCATGATTCTGGCAATTGTATTATTAAATCGGGTGAACATTCGAGAATTTAATGAAACAGCCAAACAAGCGATCGCCAATGTATTACAACAGGAAATTGATTAATCAGTCATCAGTCATCAGTCATCAGTTAACAGTTAACAGTGTCAGGACTTACGCATCACCGCTATCCATAGTAGGGGTAATTCATGAATTACCCCTACATCTAGGGTTACATCCCCAAATTTGCGTAAGTCCTGAGTGTAATAGGTATCAGTCATCAGTCATCAGTTAACACTATAATTATAGAGGTATCAGTTAACAGTTGAGGAGTTGATAAATTAACTGTTAACTAATAACTGTTAACTAATAACTGTTAACAGATAACTGATTTTTACCATAACCCCCGAACAGGTTTCTCTCCCCCCACAGGACGACAATTCCCATAAAGAGCTTTACAAACATCGTTAATTTTATCTTGATTGAGTAGGGGAGTTTTAAACCCTTGGAATAATGGCCCTATAATAATCGTCTCATATTCTTGTTTGGTCATGCGTTCAATTGAAATTTGAGACAACCTTAAATTAGACGTTAAACTAGAAACTTTTTGCCCCGCTTCTAGGGTAATTGGATTAGGATTATTCGGATCATTGGGTGATGATAATACAATTTTACCTTCTAAAACCCGAATCGTTCCCGTATTAACATTAGTCTGATTATTTCTATCGATATTTAACACATAAGTTGTGCCTTGAACTCCGGTGGCAAACCCTAAAATACAACCATTTGCTGGGCCAGAAGCAATTAAAACTCCTTCTTGTAATTCCGCACATTGACCGACCGTAATCCTAGAATTTTCCGCCATTCTGCCATTAGCACCCGTATTAAAATCAACTTGAGCGCGAGCTTGTTGGGTTCTAATTTCCTGTCCTAATGTCGCTTGTTCCTTAACTTCAGCAACTTGATCTTCAATAAATACTTGATTATTATTACCAATAATATCCGTCAAAGTAGCCAGATTAATTTGTGCTAAAGCTGGAAAATCAATTAAAGATAGTCCCCCGATTAAACCCAAGGTTTTTAAGATGCTAAACACCCGATGCTGCTGATTTTTTTCCAGTTTTAGATCAAATTTAAACTTCATGTTCATAGTCCTTAATTCAAAAATAGATTAATCTTAATCAACACCCCTTAAATTAACCCCTTAACTCGATTTAGAATAAAAGGGGCAATGTCATTCACCGATAGAATATGTTGGGCTGCCCCTAAAGCGATCGCTTCTGCGGGCATTCCAAAGACCACACAACTGTCTTGATTTTGGGCAATTGTTAACCCACCCTGATCGAAAATCGCTTTCATACCATCGGCCCCATCCCGTCCCATTCCAGTTAACAAAACCCCCGCCGCACTAGCACCATAACACTCAGCAACAGACTCTAAAGTTTTGGTCACGGCCGGACGATGACCCGCCAGTGGAGGTGCAGTCGAGTAGGCAAAGCGACCCGTGCGGCTTAATTCCAAATGGTGTGCATCCGGGGCAAAATAAACCGAGCCCGCCTGGGGAAGTTCGCCGACCATGGCGATTTTAATTGATAAATGACATTCCCCATTTAACCAACTAACTAACCCGGGCAGAAATCCTTCACTAATATGCTGAACACAAACAATAGGAACGGGAAAATTACTGGGAAATTGTGTCAAAATTGTATGTAAGGCTTGGGGGCCACCCGTTGATGCACCAATAGCCAGCAGTTTAATTGTGGGAGAAGATGCACTGAAAAGGTTTGAGGGTTCACCGACTGCTTTAGATGGCAGTGGGGACAAGGGAGTTCGACTGATCGGTGGAGGAGGAGTCATCGACAAACGGTTTGGAGTGATAATCGGTGAGGATTTGCGATGTTTGGTAAAAACTTTCACACCCGAAAGAACTTTAATTTTTTGAATTAACTCCTGTCCGATCAATTCATAATCGGAAGCCAAACCCGTTTTTGGTTTAGGAAACACATCAACGGCCCCAGCATTTAACAGTTGAAAAACATTTTGAGTATCATCGGATTGAACCGAAGCGCTGATCACCAAAATTGGACGGGGATAAATTGCCATAACTTCTTGGATAAATTCCAATCCGTTCATTTGGGGCATATGAAAATCCGTACAAATCACATCCGGTTGGACAGTGGGAACTAATGTTAATGCTTCCTTACCTGTTCGAGCAGTTCCTACAATCGTAATATCTGGAGAAGTTGATAAAATTCGTTTCAGAATAATTAAAGCAACAGCCGAATCTTCAACTAGGAGAACTCGAATTGGCATTTTACAGTTAGTCACTTGTGGGATGTGGGGTGTTCCTAATTATACTAATCTTTTTAGGGTCTCGATCAAAACTTCTTGATTGAAAGATGCCTTAGTAATATAGGCATTTGCCCCAACTTCCGCGCCTTTGCGTTTATCTTCATCGGACGCTAGAGAAGTCACCAGAATAATCGGTAGTTCACTATAGTCCTGATTTTGTCGAATTTTGGTGACTAAACTTAACCCATCCAAATTAGGCATCTGGATGTCCGAAACCACCGCATCAAAGGAACGAGTGCTGAGTTTATTAAACCCATCTAATCCATCCACCGCCGTCACCACTTCATAACCCGCCGCTTCTAAAATTCGTTTTTCTTGAGTTCGAGTGGCGATCGAATCTTCTACTAATAAAATCAACGGTTTAACGGAGGAATTTTCCTGTTCCTGAACCCTTAAAGTTGAGCGGGCGACGGGGGAATTGATCACACCCGCCTGTTTGCGAATGGATTTAATTAAATCTTGAGGACTTAAAATAATACAAACTTCCCCCGTGCCTAAAATCGTAGCTCCCGCCACATTTCTCACCCGTTTTAATAATTGGCTTTGGGGTTTTAAGACCACATCCTGCTCATCAATTAAAGCATCAACAAATAATCCTAATTTTTCTTCCCCTACTTTTAAAATAATGCAGGGTGAAGCCGCATCCATCGTTACAGAATCGGGATTTCTTTGGATAAAGGATGAGGACATCGAAACCTGAGATTTTGATTCTTTAGTCACCGCAGATTCCGGTTCAAATTGAGCAGGAGTCCAACGAATTTCTAATAAATCAGCTAGTTGAGCGACGGAAATTGGTTGATCTTCAAAAACAATGGTTTCTCGACCTTCAATGGCAAAAATTTCATCCGCCTGAACCAGTCGCGTCATTTGGACAAATTCCACCGGAATCGCATAGGAAATCCCCTGAACCGACACAATTAAAACATGAGCCGTTGCTAAGGTCGTTCCTAATTGAATCCGAAATAAACAACCCTGATTGGGGGAAGATTCAACTTGAATAATACCTTTTAAACGTTCGACATTGGTTCGCACCACATCCATTCCTACCCCCCGTCCCGATACTTCTGTCACCACAGTTCGGGTGGTAAAACCTGGGGCAAAAATTAAGCCATGGATTTGTTGCGGAGTCATGCCCAATAATTCTTCCTGTTGGCAAATTCCCCGTTTTAAAGCAGTTTGTTTGATTTTTTCAATATCTAATCCTCGACCATCATCATAAACTTCTAACACAACATGGGTCGCGGTTTGATACCCGCGTAACTCGATTTTGGCGATCGCGGATTTCCCTAATTTTTGGCGTTCTTCTGGAATTTCAATCCCATGATCAATCGAATTTCTTAAAATGTGCATCAACGGATCTTTCATTTCTTCTAAAATCCGTTTATCTGCACGGGTTTCTCCACCAGAAATCACTAATTCAATTTCTTTTCCTTGTTGTCTGGCTAAATCCCGTACCATGCGAGGAAACAAATTAAAAATAGTTGATAGGGGTAATAAACGTAAGGTTCTCACCCCATCTTCGAGTTCATCGCTAATAATATCTAAACGAGCTATATCTTCAGAAAAAGTATTTCTAAGTTGATTAATTAAAGTTCCTAACTGTTCTAAACGTTCCGTACTGCGATGATAATAGTTTTGCAATTGCCCGATAGTTCCTTTTCCAGAAACATGACGATTGAGGTTATTTTCTAGGTCATGAACCACAAATCGATTTACAAAGGCATCTCGACTCCATTCTTCCCATAAAGTCACCAGGTCTTCAATTTCAGTTAACCGATGGGCAATCCGAATTTTAGTAACGGTTAATTCCCCCGTTTGAGTCATTAACCC
>DATNRE010000615.1:0-4302 GCA_036703685.1 Candidatus Obscuribacterales bacterium | reverse complement strand
GAAACTATCAAGAAATATATTGCCAACCAAAACTCTCATTAATCTTCACTCCGCCTAAAGGCGGGTATTCTACATCCCACGCTTGAAAGACGTGGGCTTTGAATACGGTTGTTGTAATTTTAGGGTTTAAACCATGGTTTTAGCTAAAGTAGCTAAGGGTAAACCCGGAGGATAAATTCCTTCTTCCTTAATTCGCCGAATATTAGCCTCGGGAATTGGTACTTTCAGATAACTGGCGACCGATCGCACCACATCGCCGCGATCAATAATTCCAGCCACGGCTCCGGCGGGAGATAATACCGTAATTCGACGTAATTCTTGGTCTTCCATCAGATTAATTACCTCAACCAAGGAGGCTTTTTCCGATACCGTAATCAGGTCATTTAGAGGTTGAAGAATTTGATTTAAGGTTTGACTCTCCCACTGACTCCGCTCAACCCGTCGCAAGGCTTCCACGGAAACTAACCCCCGATAACGACCATTAGAAGATGCAAAATACACCGGAATAGTCTCAACCCCAATTAAATACTCATCGGCGAATTGACGTAAACTTAAATCCGCATCCACCACTCTAAATTCCCGGGTCATGGTATCCCCCGCTTTAATATTAACTAAAGCTTCTTGCAGATCCGTAACTCGATTATAGGAAGCCGCATTTTGTAAGACAAACCAACCGATTAAAGCAATCCATAAACCGCCATAACTTCTGGCTAAAAAAACCGAAGATAAGCCCAAAGAAATCGCTAAAATTCCTAAAAACTGTCCGGTTTTTGCCGCCCAACGGACTCCGGCTAAACGATTTCCGGTAATTTTCCAAACCGTGGCTTTAAGTACCTGTCCCCCATCGAGGGGTAACCCAGGAATTAAATTAAATATTCCTAAAACTAAATTAATTCGCGCTAATTCCCCCACCACCGAATAAATTAAACTAGAATTGGGCAAGAATTGGGCAAAAAGATTCAGAATAAAAAATAAACTAAAACTCACCAGGGGGCCAGCGATCGCCACCTGAAATGCTTGGCCGGGGGTTTTTGATTCTTGGTCAATAGCAGCGACTCCCCCAAACAGAAATAGAGTAATCGAGTTGACTCGAATTCCCTGGGATTGGGCCACCAAACTATGGCCCAGTTCATGTAACAACACCGAAGCAAACAACAAGAGTGCAATAGCTAACCCAGCAACCCAAGATAAAGTCTGTCCCCACTCCGCATAACTCTGGCGATTGGCAACCGTAAACAGTACCACAATTACCAACCAAGAAGAATCAATAAAGAAGGGAATTCCAAATAACGATCCAATCCGCCAACCTGCCTGCATGAGATGTCTTTGACTCCGTTTATTTTATTCTAGCGGTCTGGCGTCTGTGATCATCGACCCGGGCTAAAAAATAGTCTGGAAAATTGCGACAGCCTTTACGGTATGATTGGGGTCAATAGAAACATCTATCTAGTCAAACTTTAGCCTAGTTTGGGCGATGCCATTGTTAGGAGGAACAAAGTAAGTGATTAAGGTCGCAATCAACGGTTTTGGACGGATTGGACGTAACGTTTTACGCTGCTGGTTAACTCGGGAAAATAGCAATTTAGAGTTTGTGGGCATCAATGATACTTCCGAGCCCAGTACCAATGCTCATTTGCTCAAATACGATTCTATGCTTGGCACACTCAAAGGCGTTGATATCAAAGCCGATGAGAATTCCATTATGGTCAATGGCAAAACCATTAAGTGTGTTTCCGATCGTAACCCCTTAAATCTGCCTTGGAAAGAATGGGATGTGGATTTAATTATTGAATCCACCGGGGTATTTATTACCGAGGAAGGCGCTTCTAAGCATATTACCGCCGGAGCTAAAAAAGTTCTGATTACCGCTCCTGGCAAGGGAGATGGGGTGGATACCTTTGTAGTCGGTGTGAATCACCAGAACTACAATCACGATCAACACCGGATTCTGAGTAATGCCAGTTGTACTACCAACTGTTTAGCTCCCTTTGCCAAAGTGCTGCATGAAAAATTCGGCATTGTCAAAGGCACCATGACCACAACCCACAGTTACACCGGAGATCAGCGTCTGTTAGATGCCAGCCACCGGGATGTCCGTCGGGCCAGAGCCGCGGCGGTGAATATTGTTCCGACTTCTACGGGTGCGGCAAAAGCCGTTGCTTTAGTCATTCCTGAACTCAAAGGAAAACTCAACGGGATTGCTTTCCGGGTTCCGACTCCTAATGTCTCTATTGTGGACTTAGTGGTACAAGTCGAAAAGAAAACTTTCGTCGAAGAAGTCAACTTAGCTCTAAAAGAAGCGGCTGATGGCCCAATGAAAGGGATTCTGGAATATAGCGATCTGCCTTTGGTGTCTTCTGACTACAAAGGACACGATGCTTCTTCTATTGTGGATGCCAGCTTAACCATGGTGATGGACGGCGACATGGTGAAAGTGGTTTCCTGGTATGACAACGAATGGGGTTATAGTCAACGGGTGGTTGATTTGGCCGAATTGGTTGCTACTAATTGGAAAGATTAGATCGAATTTGGAGAGCGGTCGCGTTTCGAGTTGTGAAACGCCCCACTCCTGATTTGATCATGGAAAGTGCTGAAATCCTTGACTCAAGGATAGTTTTTCAACGGTTGAGGGTTCAGCATCATCGATTAATAGAATATCGGGGTTATCAGTAATTTCGCCAATGATAGTGGCGGTTTTTCCTAATTGTTGCATCAGGATTTGGGCTAAATTAGGAGTCACAGACAATACCAGTTGAAAATCTTCGCCCCCATACAAAGCCCATTTTAACGCCTGTTCAGGGGAAACAAAGGTTTTTAAGGCTTCAGATATCGGAATTTGAGGACGTTGGATTTTAGCTCCAACTTGACTTCCTCGACAAATTTGGACAATCCCATCGGCCAGTCCATCGCTACTATCCATTCCCGCAATAGTGGTGTCGGGATGGGCGTCTAAAAATCTTTGCAATTTCGGGACAATATCTAAGCGGGGTTGGGGCCGTTGATGGGCTTGAATTAGGGATAAACGCTGATCAGAGGTTAATTCGGCTCCTAATTCGGGATGTAATAGCAATTCTAATCCCGCCCGGGAGTCCCCATGATCTCCAGTTACAATAATTTTATCCCCAGGACGGGCAACCGAACGCCGAATTGCTAATTTTGGGTTAACCCTTCCCAACGCCGTAATAGAAATACAAGTTACCGCCGACCGACAAATATCGCCACCCACAATCGGGGTCTGATATTGATTTAAACAGGCAGTTAATCCTTGATAAAGTTGTTCAACCCAGCTAACGGTTTTGTTTCCCGTAATCCCTAAAGCGACGGTAATTCCGATGGGAAAAGCACCCATAGCCGCCAGGTCGGATAGGTTAACCGCAGCGCCACGCCAACCCACATCAAAAGCTGATGTAGTGCGATCGCTAAAATGCACTTCATCCACTAACATATCCGTAGTAATTACTAAGGATTCATCCCCGGGAATTGATACAATTGCCGCATCATCCCCCACAATTTCCGAGGGACAAAAACCCTTAACAATTTCCAGTAAACCCTGTTCTCCAATATCTTTAATTAGCATCGTAAATCAGTTATCAGTCATCAGTTATCAGTCATCAGTTGTAGGGGCGGGTTCTTTTAGATCTTTGTTAATCACCGCGCATCTCGATGAACCCGCCCCCTACTACCAGTTATTACCCATTACCCATTACCCATTACCCATTACCCATTTCATACCAATGCTCTTAATAAAGCTTGTAACTTTAACTGAATTTCGGCTACTTCTTTTTCCGGTTCTGAACCCGCAACAATTCCGGCTCCTGCATAAAGTCTAGCACGATTTCCGTCTAATAAAGCCGAACGAATCCCCACCACAAATTCCCCATTTCCTTGATGATCAATCCAACCAATCGGGGCCGCATAAAGAGAGCGATCAAAACTTTCATAGTGATGGATATGTTGTTGGGCAATATCTCTGGGAGTTCCCGCCACGGCTGGAGTGGGATGGAGTTGGGAGAGGATTTCTAATAGATGAATATTTGCTGAAACTTGACATTTAATCGGTGTCCAAAGGTGTTGAATATTAGTGAGTTGTCTTAAACAAGGTAAACCCGTTAAATCTGGGGTTAAACCCAAACTTAATAACCGCTCAATAATAAAATCTACTACGACTTGATGTTCTCGCAAATTCTTTTCACTCTTGAGTAATTCTTGACCTAAATTAATATCTTCAATTGGTGTTTTACCCCGAGGGGCTGAACCCGCCAAAGCATCCGTAACTAATTGATTATTTTTCAGACTAATTAA
>DATNRE010000614.1:0-12799 GCA_036703685.1 Candidatus Obscuribacterales bacterium | reverse complement strand
CAGAAACCAAAGAAAAGAATAAAAAACTGATTAAACGTCAACCCGAAGGACAAAGAAATCCAGCTTCACTGCTAGAAAATGCTATTTTACAACTCGATAGTTTAGATAAAATTTCCCGACTGGAAAAACCCGAACAATTTGGAGAAACTGCACCCGAACAGGTTTTTAATATTGCTTTAGAATTATCAATTACTTGGATAAACCGAATTTTATTCTTAAAATTATTAGAATCTCAATTAATTAGTTACCATAAAGGCGATCGCAATTTTGCTTTTTTGAATTTAGATAAAATTCATAAATTCGATGATTTAGATCGATTGTTTTTTCAAGTGTTAGCCGTTAAATCTAGTGAAAGAAAACCCGATGTAAACAAGATATTTGCTAATGTTCCCTATCTAAATAGTTCCCTATTTGAACCTACCAAACTCGAACATCAAACCCTAGTTATTAGTAACCTGAGAACCGAAAAACTCCCGATTTTATCATCAACGGTCTTAAAAGATCCTAACGGAAATAAACGCACCGGAGAACTCAATACCCTACAATATTTATTTGAGTTTCTCGATGCCTATGATTTTAGTAGCGAAGGGTCAGAAGGAATTCAAGAAGATCAGAAAACCTTAATTAATGCTTCGGTTTTAGGACTCATTTTCGAGAAAATTAATGGTTATAAAGACGGGTCATATTTTACCCCGGGTTTTATTACCATGTATATGTGTCGGGAAACTTTGCGGAAAGCAGTTGTCCAGAAATTTAATGAAATTAAAGGTTGGAATTGCCAAACTCTTGATGATTTATATGATAAAATAGAAGATATAACCGAAGCGAATCAAATTATCAATAGTCTCAAAATTTGTGATCCGGCGGTGGGTTCGGGACATTTTTTAGTGTCGGCTTTGAATGAAATAATTGCGATTAAAAATGATCTGAAAATTTTACAGGATCAAACTGGAAAACGATTAAAAGAATATCAAGTTGTTGTAGAAAATGATGAATTAATTATCACCGATGAAGCTCATCAACCGTTTACCTATACGCCGAAAAATCAGGAAAGTCAACGCATCCAAGAAACCCTATTTCACGAAAAGCAAACGATTATCGAAAATTGTTTATTGGGTGTGGATATTAACCCCAATTCGGTTAAAATTTGTCGGTTACGGTTATGGATAGAATTGTTAAAAAATGCCTATTATAAAGCGGAGAGTAATTACACGGAATTAGAAACCCTCCCGAATATTGATATTAATATCAAGTGCGGTAATTCTTTAATTAGTCGTTTTCCCTTGGATGCGGACTTAAAACCCGCGTTAAAGAAAAGTGGGATTGATATTGAAACCTATCAAAACGCTGTCCAGACCTATCGCCATGCGGAGAATAAACAGCAAAAGCGGGATATGGAAAGGTTAATTAATAGTATTAAAAGTAATTTTAAAACCACACTTCAAGGAGTTGACCCCAAGAAAATGAAATTAAGACAGTTAGAGGGAGAAGTTTATAATTTAGAGAATCAACTTTCGCTCTTTGAGGAAACTAAAACCGAACAAAAAGCGCGGGAGAAGAAAGTTATTAAGTTGAATAATGAGATTGATAAGTTAAGGGTAGAAATTGAGGAAATCGAAAGCGGTAAAATTTATGATCATGCGTTTGAATGGCGGTTTGAGTTTCCTGAAGTTTTGGATGATGAGGGAAAGTTTATTGGGTTTGATGTTGTGATTGGAAATCCGCCTTATATTTTTGCGCGAGAAAACTTTAATGATAATCTAAAAAAATATTTTGCAGCTAGTTATAAAACATCTGAATATCAAGTTAATTTATTTTTCTTATTTATAGAAAAAACCATATCTATTTTGAATAATAGAGCAGAGTTTACTCTTATTATTCCTAATTCAATGTTAATGGTAAGTTCAGCAAAAAGTCTTAGAAAATATTTACTAAGTGAAACATCATTAAATGAAATTATCAACTTAATGGGTTATTCCTTTGAAGGTGTCAATGTTGAAACAATTATTATTTCGAGTAAAAAAGAAAGAGCTACCGAGGCAACTGAGATCAGGATTTTATCGGATTTCAAGCTAAGACATTGCAAAAAACAATTGAGTTTTATGCAAAATAAAGGTTTTGAATTGAATGTATTTTCTGATCAGGAAAGTGATAGTTTAATTCAAAAACTTATTTTTAATTCTGAAATATTGGATAACTTGGTTTTAATAAAAGCAGGTTTAAAGGCTTACGAATCAGGCAAAGGTAATCCTAAACAAAGTCCTGAAGATGTGAAGAAACGTATCTATGATTACAACTATAAATTTGACCATAATACTTATAAATATCTGGAAGGAAAGAATGTTAATCGGTACTTAATTAATTGGTTAGGTACATATTTACAATATGGTGAAAATTTAGCCGCACCTAGAATATTTAATCTATTTAATGGTAAAAAAATTATTATTCGTGAAATTACTGGTAAGCATCCTCAGTCAATAATAGCAACTTATACAGAAGATATTTATCTTTTTAACATGAGCAATATTGCTATTCTTGAAAAAGAGAATGTAGCTATTTCATTAAAATATATTTTAGCTGTGCTTAATAGCAAATTAATGTCGTACTATTTTATGAAAAATACTGCCAAATCGGTAAGACAAATGTTTCCAAAACTAATATTAGAGGATTTACGAAAATTTCCGATTAAAATAATTACAGCAAAAAAACAGCAAGATTTAATTTATATAGTTGATGAAATCCTCACCGCTAAAAAATCCAACCCCAATGCAGATACAACAATATTAGAAGAACAAATAGACCAACTGGTTTATGAATTATATGGATTAACAGAAGCAGAAATTAAAATAGTTGAGGGTAAAATCTAAAAAAGATTATCGATTTCCCATCATTTCCTCCTCGTTTCTAGGTTCTACCTAGAAATGCTATTCATGGAGGCTGCGCCTCCTATTATTACTTGAGGCAGAGCCTCAATATTAGTATTCCAATGCAGAGCATTGGAACAAGAAGAAAGAGGAATAAATTTTTTCTGGCTTCTACCTAGAAATGCTATTTATGAAGGCATAGCGCACAAAATATTTCCATTTAATTGCCGAAAATGGTGGCATTAAGCAACCTCGTTTTCAAGATTTAAGTTAATCTGGTCTAAAATCGGTAATTGATGACCCAAACGTAACCCTAAAATGATCCATCCTTCTAACGCATCTTGTAAATTTTCTCGACATTCTTCTAAGGTTTTACCACTACTCCAAACTCCTTGACAGTCGGGTATTTCTCCATAAAATATCCCATCATCTAATATCTCATATTTTGCCCGATTCATGGCTGCGTAAATATAATCTGTTAACATCATTTAAAGTTTCCTTAATAATGAGTTTAATTCAAATTCAGGATAATTAGCGATCGCAAAGAAGATTCAATCGAGAAGGGAGTTAATCCAGTCACGCACTTCTCCTTTATGAATAAGATTTGAAGGTTCTGATTGATTATTTACGGAAGTTATAGTATCTTTCAAAACTTCAGACATTACAGGTTCATAAGCCGGATGATCTCGTTCTATAACGTCTAATTTTTGATATCCTAATGCTTTCATATCCTCAATCAAAATTGGTTGAGTTGATCTTGCTTGGGAGGGTAAACCTTGACGCGCTTTTTTCCAAGGAAATTCTAGGTGAGTCATCCCACTTAATCTATAAGCGTGATACCCGCCAAAATATTCCCAAACTTCTTCTAAAACTAACTTCTGATCATCAGGAATTTCTAAGATAATTTCTGCGTCAGGAATTGGGAGTTGCTTGGCTTCAAATTCACTATAATATTGATAAGCAGGAGGACAAACAGGGCCATAACGCCAAGCTTGAATTTCTTCTTCAAATAAAGGCTGATCATAGAGAGCTAAATATAGGCTTTGTGCATAATATAAAAGTTTTTGTACTTTCATATTTGTCATTTCTGCTTCTATACCATCCTGATAAGCTTTTACAATAAAATAGCGAGCTATGTTGAGAGAATTAATCATGTCTCTAACCTATCCAGCTAAATTGAAAGAGTTGATTTGACAAACTTTAAAACCTATCTATATTATATCATAGAGGTTGGCGTTGCCATCAGGTAGAATGATCAGACTTTTACCCCTATAATAATTATATAACCCCTAATCTGTTTTCCCTAGTTTCTGTTCTCTTGATTCAAGAAAAGTTGATTAGTTTAGCTCATCTTCAGATATATTTGCAGTTTTCATAAGAACACCTAAAGTTCCGAGCTTTAAATCTTGATTCCGATGAACTGGAACAGAAACAATCCTATTATTTTGGGGATTTTGATAAATATGATGACTACCTTTGATTCTTTTCAAAATCCAGCCTTTTCTTTCCAAAATCTTACAAAAATTTTTCCCAGAAATTGATTTCATACTGCAATTTCCACAATGCGGTCAGTTTCTTTTTCCTTTGGATTTTCATTTGCCACCTCTAACCAACCTTCTATCGCTTCTTGCAGATTTTCTATCACTTCTTCCCACGTTTCTCCTTGAGTCACACATCCAGGAAGTGCTGGAACTTCTGCCCAATATCCTCCATCTTCTGCTTCATGAACAATAGCTTTAATATTCATAATTGGGTAAAGTAGATATTTTCCTATTTTAGCATTGATGCCATCCTTTCGGGTTAGTGCGACGCCATTCTATCCCCTATTTCCCCATCTTCTGTTAAATTGATTCATATATATGTAGATGGTAACTTCCATGCAATATCCTGTCCTGAACATAAATAATCTGCGGGTTGAGTTTGAAACCGACGAACGCACGGTCGCCGCCGTTGATGGTATTTCCTTCCAGGTCGGACGGGGACAAACCCTGGGAATTGTGGGCGAGTCCGGTTCAGGAAAATCCGTCACAGCATTGGCAATTATGGGGTTACTTTCCACCGCAACCACTCAAGTTAGCGGGGAAGTTTGGTTTCAAATTCCCGAATCTGAAGACTATAACTCCTATTCCCAACCTGTTAATTTATTACAACTTTCATCAACTCAAAAACAAACCTATCGAGGCGGTCAAATTTCCATGATTTTTCAGGAACCTATGACCTCCTTAAATCCCGTATTTACCATCGGATTTCAGTTAACAGAAGCCATTATTCAGCATCAAAAAATATCTCCTAAACAGGCGATGTGGAAAGCCGCATCTTTATTACAGGAAGTCAAATTACTTCCTAGTGATGATCAATTAATGCAGCAAGCCTTAGAAGAACAAAAGCATCAATCAATATCCCGTTCTCCCCAGGAATTACAGGATAAACGCACCAGAAAACGGGAAGTTATTCAACAAGTTAATGCTCAAAAACGAGCCATGTTAGATCGATATCCCCATGAATTATCCGGGGGACAATTGCAACGGGTAATGATTGCTATGGCTATTTCTTGTAACCCTATATTATTAATTGCGGATGAACCGACAACAGCCTTAGATGTGACGGTACAAGCCACAATATTAGAGTTACTTCAAGAGTTACAAGAATATCGAGGAATGGCGATGATTTTTATTACCCATGATTTGGGAATTGTCGCTCAAATTGCTGACCAAGTGGCGGTCATGTTCCAGGGAAAAATAGTCGAGTCAGGAACTATTCAGCAAATTTTTACATCCCCTCAAAATCCCTATACTAAAGGTTTATTAGCCTGTCGTCCTACCTTAGATAACCCGGCGGTCAGACTACCCACGGTGGCGGATTTTATGGAAGTTGTTACCCTGGAAAATGGAGAAAAAGAAATTCGAGAAAAACCTCAATCAGAAGTTAATAAAATTTATAATAATATTTCTAATAGTGCTTTAAGTTCTAAATCTTTTTTATCAAGTCTCCCCTCAGATAATCCACTTTTATCGGTTAAAAATTTAAGAGTTGGTTTTAAAATCCCCGGAGTATGGGGTCAAACTAAACGGTTATTTATGGCGGTTAATGATGTTTCTTTTGAGGTCTATCCCGGGGAAACCTTGGGATTAGTGGGAGAGTCAGGCTGTGGAAAAAGTACCTTAGCCAGAGCAATTTTACAACTGATTAAACCCTTGAGTGGTCAGGTCTTTTTTGAAGGTCAGGATATTACCGCACCTTATTTAGAAACAGCTATATTTAGTGGGTTTACCAATTATCGAAATCAGCAACAATTTAATCATAAAATGCGTTGGGTGCGGCGGAATATGCAGATTATCTTTCAAGATCCGTTTAGTTCCCTTGACCCTAGAATCAGCATTGGGGAGGCGGTAATGGAACCTTTAATTATTCATCAAGTGGGAGATAATTTTCACAGCAAACGTGATCGCGTGGCTTATTTATTAGAAAGAGTCGGGTTAAATCCCGATTTAATGACCCGTTTTCCCCATGAATTTTCCGGGGGACAAAGACAACGGATTTGTATTGCTAGGGCTTTAGCATTAAACCCTAAATTTATTATTTGTGATGAATCGGTTTCGGCCCTGGATGTGTCGGTACAGGCGCAGGTTTTGAACCTCTTAAAAGAGTTACAATCGGAATTTAATCTGACTTATATTTTTATTTCCCATGATTTAAGTGTGGTAAAATTTATGAGCGATCGCATGATTGTGATGAATCAAGGAAAAATCGAAGAAACCGGAACCGCCGAGGAAATTTATCGCCATCCCAAACAAGCCTATACTCGTCAATTAATTGCGTCTATTCCTTCAGGAAATATTAGAAGTAGTCACTTTAATTGAACAGATGGGCAGAAAATGGTGCTATCAAGCAACCTGACTTTCAATTTTTCAGTTAATTTTTTCTAAAATGGGTAATGGAATCCCATAGTTATAACCCAGGGGGGATGTCAAGTTTGTCGGTTCAATATCCTATTCATTCATGATAGTTGCTGGGCTCGAAGGGAAAACCTTGATTGTCCCAAGGTTCCCAGGGTGTGACTTCCCGTACATCCTCCCCAGTCATAGAGGGATAATTGAGTCCTGATAGGGGATGGGGCGGTATCAAGCCTAATTAAGAAAATGATAACTTGTTATTAAGATTTTCATTCTCAGGAAAAGGGGATTTCAAAATCAACTTTGCAAGATAGCATAGAAAAGGAAGTTTCAACGTCGCTTAAATTAAACCTTGGGAGCGACTGACGGGTGTAATATATTATGGGGCAAAAGCTCAGACAATCAACGGATCTAAAGTGGGGAGTGCCAATGGCTATCATCGGTTTGATAGCCGTGGGACTACTGGCCTATCTTGGGTACAGTTTTTTCCTACCCATGGGTTGGATACCGATTATTTCCGTCATAGTGGCTTTTTTGAGTTCTCTAATGGCGTTGATTTATTATCAAAATCTGCAACAGTTAAAACAAAAAAATTCTTCCTTAGAGGCCCTATTGGAAACCAAAAAAGAGAGGTTTCTACTGGAAAAAGCTGACCTGGAAAAACAGCTAAAAACAACGGTTGATAAATATGGCAGTATTGAATCTAAAAATAAAGTTTTGGAGGAGATGAATCATCGAAAAGATGAGTTTCTTAGGCAAACTTCCCATGAGTTAAGAACGCCGATGAATGGGATTATTGGTTCCCTACAACTCCTATTAGATGATTTATGTGATGATCGAGATGAGGAACTAGAACTTTTAAAACAAGCTCACGATTCTTCCCTGCATTTATTAACCTTAATCAATCAGGTTTTAGACCTGGCTCGAATTGAAGAAGGTAAAATTTCTTTTGATATTAAAACTATTGACTTACAATCCTGTTTAACGGCTGCTATTTACCTACAATTTTCTAATATTCGTCAAAAAGGACTACGACTGTATAAACAAGACTATTCTCACCGAATTAAGGTTAAAGCAGACCCCACTAAACTTAAACAAATTTTCATTAATATTATTGGAAATGCGATTAAATTTACAGACCGAGGGAGTATTTCAATTAGTACAGAAATTCGTCATGGTGATCACCCTCAAACTCAAGAGAGCGAAGAAATGGCCGTGATTACGATTAAAGATACGGGAATCGGGATTGCACCGCACATTCAAGATAAACTATTTCAACCCTTTGTTGTGGAAGATGAATCCCGACTCCACGCCCTCGGAAGTACGGGATTAGGATTAGTGATTTCCAAAAATTTAGTCGAAATGATGGGGGGTAGAATTCAATTAGTCAGTCCTGGGAAAAATAAAGGAACTCTGGTTGAAATCTTTTTACCCTTAAGTGATGGAGTAACCAGTAATTCCGATTTAATGGAATAAACTAACCTCAAAGGGTCTCAAAAAATAGAAAGGAAGATGTTAATAATTGTTGGGGTTGAATATTTTCTAAAAAGCCAATAATTTGACCTGTGGCTTGAACTTCAATTAAGGTTCCACCGCCGAGGGTACGTTCAATACTGGGAAATAATCCTCGCACGGCTTCCGGGGGAATGGAGGTTAAATTCAACTGAGCAAAGGAAGGAACTCCACTAATAATCATGACATCTTCTCCCGGGGTAAAATCCGTAATGATATCGGCATTATCGGGAATAAAATCGGATACATTACCTGTATCCTCGACAGGAAAAGCTCGAATAGAAAAGTGGTCAGCCCCAAATCCTCCGGTTAATTGATTGACGCCTTTATCTCCCGCCAAAGAATCATTTCCTCCTCCCCCTAAAAGGGTATCATTTCCCTGTCCTCCATAATTAGAATCATTTCCCTCACCACTATTAATATAATCCGCCCCTAAATTTCCTTGAATAATATCATTCCCATTTAAACCAATTAAAGAATCGTTTCCTTTACCTCCAAATAAACTATCATCTCCCGCACCTCCTGATAGGGTATCGGGCTCCTCTAAACCATAAATAGCAAAGTTAAACGGGGCTAAAAACGGCGAAACTTCAATATAATCTGGGCCGGTTGTTCCAATATATTCACCCTTTCTATTGACATCTGTTTGGGTAATGGTAATGATATTAACTCCCACGAGGGAGGTTGTAGTTCCTGTAGACATGGGTACGGGTTGGGGAACAGATGGGGATAAAAAATCTGGTTGCATCGTCATAAATCGACTCTCCCTAGAACATTAAAGCGGAGCAAATCACTGGCTTTAAATCGTATAAATTATTTTACTCTAAAATTAGTAAACCTGACAATAATTTGTTAAAAATTATATCCTGATTTTTCTCTAAACTGCTGCATAAATTGGTCTAACTCCTGAATTCTATCTTGTTTTTCTTGAGGGTCTAAAAATGAAGCTAAAAAAGAATTTTTAGCCAGTTGATAAATTTCTTGCAGATTTAGGTTTAAAGCAGATTGGGTTTCGATAAAATTCTCCAGAATATACCCACCAAAATAGGCTGGGTCATCGGAATTAATCGTAACACATAATCCTAAATCCAGTAATTTTTTGAGATTGTGTTGTTTTAAACTGGGAAAAACCTTTAACTTCACATTAGATAAAGGACAAACCGTTAAAGGAATTTGTTTTTCCTTTAAATACTGTACTAATTCCCGATCCTCAAGACAACGAACGCCATGATCAATTCTATTCACTTTTAATAAATTAATCGCTTGCCAGATATATTCTGGTGGCCCTTCTTCTCCTGCATGGGCAACAGTTAAAAATCCCAAATTCCTAGCGACTTGAAATACTTCTTGAAACTTTAAAGGCGGATGATCTTTTTCAGAAGAATCTAAGCCAATGGCAATAATTTGATCTCGATAAGGAATGGCTTGTTTTAAGATTTCCATAGCTGATTCTGGACTTAAATGCCGCAGAAAACAAAGAATTAAACGGGAAGAAATTCCTAACTTTTTCTGCCCTGCCCGTAACGCTTGAATAATTCCTGACCGGACAACTTCAAAAGCTATTCCCCGTTCCGTATGGGTTTGCAGATCAAAAAATATTTCCGTATGTCGAATATTTTGCTCCGCAGCTTTTTCTAAATAAGCCCAAGTTAAATCATAAAAATCCTGTTCTTTCAATAATACCTGAGAACCCAAATAATATAAATCCAAAAAAGATTGTAGACCATCAAAATGATAGGCTTGTCGCACTGATTCTACGGAATCAAAGGGTAATTTAACTTGATTTCTTTCCGCCAAAATCAACATCAATTCCGGTTCCAATGTCCCTTCAATATGAATATGTAATTCCGCTTTCGGCATTTTTTCAATAAACTGATTAATCATGTCTATTTTCTGTTTTTTGATGGTCAGCTAAGTTGAGGGCAAAATTTAACCAAAAATGCAGAGGGTTTCAAAGGCTATAATATCCTACAGGGATTGATCCTACCCCAGATACAGGACGATCTCGACCAGAAATTGAAAAATTTTAAGGGTTTACTCTTAAATTATGCCCATAACAGTTAAGATTTAAGGAATAGTCGGGACTACCGTTTGCCAATGACTCCAGAATCCACACTCAATCAACTAAAAGCCTCCCTGCCTGATGGTCAACTGCCGTCTAGTTATGGTGTCTACTTCAAAAATACCCTAGTTGCCCTGTGTCATGCCCTCGAAGATCACATTTTGCAAAATAGTGATGCGACAAAGGATCAACAACCCCTGGTATTAGTCACATTTCAGGAGGGAAAATGGTATCTTCAAGAAGCTGAACGGTATTTTGATATGGCTCAATCTTGTCGCCATATTGTGATTAGTGCCGTTGGAGATAGTGGATTTTCGACCCATCGCACCGGACAATTAGAGAATGTTTCTTTAATTAATTTAGACGATTCTGATAGTTTAGTAATGGAGTGGAATTTAATTATTTTAGCTCCGAGTTATACGACCATGCTATTGTGTCATGAATTGATGGAACATGAATATGCCCATCATAGTAAACCGACCATTGATACCGAACGAAAATTTTATGGTTTATGGACATTTGATCAGAAGTTAGTTCGGACAGCGGCGGAAATTTTAATTAAACGTTTTCGACCCTATAATGCTGAATTAGCGGATAATTTATTAGCAAAACATCACGAAATTGTATCCACACCTTATCATCAAGTTCCTGATTTAACTAGCGTGGTTTCTCGGATTATCAGTTATTTACAATCTTCTCAACAAGAATTAATTACAGTTAACCGCCAAACCCGGGAATTATGGGAATTAGAAGGCCAAGCCAAACGGGTCAGCCGGAATATTAGTGCCAATAAATTACAGGCATTTTTAAGAATGGCACAACGGGTGGATGAACGGGATCAGGATAACCCCTGTGCCTCCTTACAAGTCGCGGCTTTAGCCGAAACCATTGGTCAGATTTTAGATTTACCAACGGTGACGTTAAGACGGTTACAATTAGCCGGATTACTCTATAGAATTGGGTTAGCATCTGCACCGGATGAGGTGTTTAATCAAACCCCGGAAGAAATGGATGATGCCACGAAAAAGTTTTGGTCGGAACGCACATTAATTGGGGCTAGATTATTAGAATCTATGCCAGAATTATCGGAAGTTCGGGATGTCATCTATCACTATTTAGAACATTGGGACGGCACGGGCAAACCTGATGGTTTAAGAGGCGAAGAAATTGATATTAAATCCAGAATTTTGGCAGTTGTGGCTTATTTTCAAGCCTTTATTCAACCCCGGGGTAAACGTTCGGCCCTAGGTTTGACAGAAGCGTTAGAAAAATGTCAGGATTTGAGTGGCACTCGGTTTGATCCCACTTTGGTTGAATCCTTAAAAACCGTTGTTAAATTAACAGAAATGGGGTTGATGCAATTGCCAACTCAACCGAGTCAATTGCCTAATATTTGGTTGGAGGAGGAGTTAACCTCCAAATCCAAATTACAAAAATAATCTAACATTAAATCATCACTGATTATAACTATGACTCGCACCCTATCCGTTGATTTTAATGCCCTTAAACAAGGAATAATTAAAGATCTAACTAATATGAATTTGTCCGGTATTGATCTATCCGGGGCAAATTTAGCACAGGTTAATTTATCGGGTTCTAATTTATCGGGTTCTAATTTATCCGGGGCAAATTTATCCGGGGCGCAACTCCGAGCCAATTTAAGAGGGGCTGATTTATCTGGGGCAAATTTATCCGGTGCTGACTTGAGAAATGCTGATTTAAGAGGAGCTATTCTATTCGATACTGAGGTCAAAGAAGCGAGTTTTGCTGGAGCTTTTTTAACCGGAGCCACCTGTGGAAATTTGGATTTAAGTGGGATTGATTTAAGGGGTGCTGATTTGCGCGGCGTGAATTTATGCCAAGGAATTTTGTATCAAGCGGATTTAAGAAATACTAATTTATCGGGGGCTGATTTATCTCAAGCCGATTTAGAAGAAGCTAATTTATCCGGTGCGGTGTTGCGAGGAACAAATTTAGAACGGGCTAATTTACTCTGCGCGATTCTGGAACAAACCTTATTTTTAGGTGTGATTTTAGATGGCGCTTGTATTCAAGGAACCGAGTTAGGGAATAGTTGATGGTTGTATAGCCTGAAATAAGATGGGTTTAGGGTGTGGTTAATTTGTTTTAAAAATTAGCTTATCATTAGCTAGGATAGAGTTAATTAATCAGTGAAAGTGAGGTAATCATGATGGTATTTCAAGACCTGATTGAGTCGATTGAGGCATTATCATTTGAGGAACAGGATTATTTATGGGAGTTGATCCGTAAGCGACGAATTGAACAACGGCGAGGAGAAATATTGGCGAATGCTGAGGCGGTTAAATTGGCGTTTCGCGAAGGGAAAGCCAAGTCAGGAACCGTTGATGATCTGATGGCTGATTTATTAGAGGATGAGGATGAAACTGGTCTGGAGTAATGGGTTTAAGCGGGGAGTTAAAAAGCTGATCAAGAAGAATCCACAGTTA
>DATNRE010000613.1:0-3627 GCA_036703685.1 Candidatus Obscuribacterales bacterium | reverse complement strand
GCTGAGTGATGATTGTATGTTAATGTATGAAAAGAATATATTTATTGTAGAAAAAATTAAAGAGCATTTGCTCACTGGTTTAAAGGATAAAATGCGATTTTACTTTTATGAAAATAGCAGAAATGGTTATTATAAATACTGTTTTGAACAGCTAAATTCAGAATTTAACATTGACAATAAGTTCTCTTTTGAAATCAATCAAAGTAGCTGGAATACAATTAGTGAGGAAATTGATTGTAAACTCTTAAAATTAGGTGCTGCATCTTGGAAAACTGGAAAATTGAGATTTAAAGCGATCGCCAACTATAATAACTTATCCGAACCTCAACTTACCATTGAAATTGAACTAGAATTCTGTCCCGATGAACCCGAACTATTAGAAACCTCCGATCCTTCCTTAGATGAATTGAGAAAACAACTAAAAATTGATAAATAATACTATAATTTTCGGATATTTCAGAAAACCCAAATCTATAATATCCCTAGATAATCCTTCTGAGTGCCTGAGTGTCTTTGTGTTTACTGATATAATCATAAATACGATAAAAACCACCATTAATTCTGTTAATTTTTATAATATTTTTTAAAAATAATCTTGTGAGTTTTTAAAGACTACAGTAAAGTAGATAAAATATTCTTATCTGGAGATCTAAATTGATGTTAGTTCCTAATCGAGACCAATACCGTCCTTCCGAGGAAGAAATTGAACAAATGTGGCAGGAATTACAAGTAGTATATACCCCATCAGAAGATCCGGCAATTAATAAACTCCTACAAGAGTTAAGAAAAATTCTTGTTAATGGGGGTGCGGAGTTTGCTAGATTTAAAATTTCTCCTCACGCGGTGTTAAATTGGTTTGGCTCCAGGGACTTACTGAATGAAATTAATTTTTTTGAGCAATTTGTCAGCTTACCCGAGGTGATGGATGGTTTATCCGCTTTAGAAATTGAAACCCCCTTAACAGCAGACCTAGACCTCACAGAAGATACCAGCGCCTTCACCCTGGATGGAGAATTAGCAGAAGCCTTATTCTTAGGTGGAGCCGATGAAGAATTTGAAGGGACAGCCAAACAAGCGAAGGATATGGGGATGAAATTTTGTGAGGCTTTGTTTGGGAGTCGCTATGATGAAGTGCAGATGTATATTTCTCAAGAGCCTTGGACAGAGTGGTTTGCGGGTGTTTCTTGGGATGTAACTTGGTTTGGAATTGATAAGCGAAACTATCAAATTTGGATCTTGTGTATTACGGATACCGATTAATTAGAGACCGATTTCTGGTACGATCAGTTTGGGATAACAATTGTTTGTTTTCCCTGCTATAATTAGCTTTAAGGCACACTTAAAGCCCCCATAACCTAAAATTAAGCTCAAAACCCAAAAAAAAAGATTGCTTTTTCAAAGTTTATGCTATACTCATGATCGAGGAAGCCGCTTTGAAGGGCATAGACCCTGTGTGCAAAGAAAAATCATTCAGGTTGGAAAGTGTTAACCCTTTAGAAATTAGAACAATTTAAGAGGTATTATGAGCCAAAAGGTTATACACCCGATGGATAAGTTACAACGTCAGGTGCATTCCCTGGTCAAGTCTGACATTATCAAACCTGCCGATAGTCTATGGAAAATCGCCCTTCTCTATGGGGATGACTGGAAATATTGGAAACAGGAATTGTTAGAGTTTGGTTTCTCCATGCAAGATCCCATCAGCGAGCTACTAGCCGTTGAAGCTTGGGATGAAGACGAAGATTAGAAACCTATTTATCAAACCCTCCCTGATTTCAGTTAGTCTGTAATCAATCGGTAATTCAGCCTTTCAAATTCCACTGTTTAAAGTTTTGTATTCCTGTCTATCCCTAGCTTTTAGTCCTTTGCCCTTTCCTCCTGCTTTGCATAAATCTTCCTCACGATTTTATGAATTTAGGCACTGGGCTAGAGCTTGGGATAGAGACTGAGCCGTTGGATAACGATCTTTCGGTCGGTATTCCGTGGCTTGTTCAATGACTTTTCGCAGTTGAGGCGTGATCGTGGGAACGTTATTGAGTTCAAAACCATAACTGTTACCTCGTTTACCATAGAATTTGAGGGGTGTTTCGGCGGTCAGTAAAAAAATTAAGGTTGTACCGATCGCATATAAATCCGATTGAGTCAGGGGTTGTCCCCGATCCTGTTCGGGAGCACTGTATCCTTCCGCCCCAATCCGGGTTCCGGGGGGGGTTCCGATCTCCTTCACGGCTCCGAAATCTAAGACGACAATGCGATGATCTCGGCGTCGCAAGAGCAGATTTGCAGGTTTGATATCTCGGTGGATCAGAGGCGGATCAAGTGAGTGAATATAGTCCAAGATCTCACAGGTTTGGATCATCCACTGAATGGCTTGTTGGGGAATCACTGGCCCCCGTTGATGGATATACTTTTCGAGATCCGTTCCATGGATCATTTCCATCACTAAATATTTTTTGCCATCTTCCACGAAAAAGTCATAAAACTGGGGAATTCCCTCATGGTTTAAGGCTTTTAGGGTACGGGCTTCCCGTTCAAATAGTTCTTGAGCCTTGGCAATTTGCGCCATATCCGCATTCATTTCTTTGAGAACAACGACAATAGGCACAGCAGATTTAGCCGTGGTAGAATCCCAGGCTAGGGTTGTTGTTCCCATTCCGCCCTGTCCGATGGTTCTCAAGACTTGATATTGCCGGACTGCGCGCTCAACTTGTATGGGAAATCCACAATGAATACAGAATAAATTCCCGGGCGTATTCCCCTCATGCTTACAGGAGGGAGGATTAGCCGCAATCGCAATCACACTGGCTTGGATTTGGATTTGTAATAAGGGGCCATCTTTTGCTAATTCAATTAAAGCACCATCCCCGACTAACCCCTGATTGGTGAGAACCCCATTCACAAAGGTTCCATTAGTCCCCTTACTGATCAGTAACCACAGGGAACTCTGGGTTTCATCCGTGGGACGATGTAACTCCAAGTGATAACGGGAGACCAAAGAATCAACGATTACAACCTGATTATCCGCCGCCCGTCCAACCCGAATCACCGCCTCCTGTGCAAATGTCCACTGTCTCAGGGGCGTTTTTTGTTGGGGGTCTAACAACGTTAGGGTTAACATAAATCAGTTATTAGTTATCGGTTAAGAGAATTACGAATAGGTAATGATTAATGGGTAATGAATTCACCTCCCTATGCTCCCTCTAAGAGAGTCCTAAAGGACTCACTACGTTGAGATGCCCCTTCCCCTAAACCCAAGCTCGAACCACAATAGCCGTAATATTATCGTGACCATTATGTTGATTGGCCAGAGCAATTAAACCGTCTACTGCCGTGGCTAAAGGGGTTTCAGGATTGAGTAAAGGATTAAGTTGAGTTTCACAGAATATTTCTAAGAGGTTATTATCGGTTAAACCATCGGATGCTAGGAGCAGAACCGTATCTTCCTCGATATCCAAAAACTGAACATCGGGGCGAACAAACTGCTCCTCCCTTGGCCCTAGGGCTTGAGTTAATTGATAGGAGTCGGGGCGAGAGTAGGCCAGTTCTGGATCAATTCCTTTTTGAATTTCCCGTTGTCCGACTTCATGATCAACGGTAATTTGTTCTAACCCCTGGGTGCGAGTTAAA
>DATNRE010000612.1:0-3568 GCA_036703685.1 Candidatus Obscuribacterales bacterium | reverse complement strand
TGTTCGTAGCAGAAAAATTACTATTGGACATTGATCAAATGCTGGAACGAGTGCAAACCTTAATGATTGGAGTTGGACAGGTTGCTGTTTGTATTCAACCTCAAAACAACCCTGTAGAAAGTCCTTCCTCCCCATCGGTTTGTCACTCGTCCTCCACATTTCACCCTGAATATATGATGTGTAAACTCTTTCAGGTCAACAGTACCATCGCCTGTTTAGAAGATTAACTGGTTTTTCGGTTATTACCATTACCGTTAGATTCAATCACTTCACGAACTCGATAGATCGGTCGATCTTGAGATTCGTGATAGGTTCGCATTGAAAGTTCAGCCAAAAGACCAAAACAAAAGAGTTGAATTCCGGTCAACGTCATTAACACCGCAAGGGTGAGTAAAGGACGATCGGCAATTCCTTCGCCTAAGACCAGGCGAATAAAGCTTAAATAAGCACCAACAATAATTCCAAAACCAAAAGCCAACATCCCCAACAGACCAAAAACGTGCATGGGACGGGTGAGGAATTTCTTGATAAAAGAAATAGTTAATAGATCCATCACCACTCGGAAGGTGCGATCGATCCCATACTTACTCTGACCAAAACGACGAGCATGATGGTTAACAGGAATTTCAGTAATTCTGGCTCCTTCAATAAACGCTAAAGCGGGTAAAAATCGGTGTAATTCTCCATAGAGTTTCATATCGGCGATTAACTCAGCCCGATAGGCCTTCAGGGAACAACCGTAGTCATGCAATTGTACCCCGGTCATTTTACTAATCAGCCAATTCGCAATCCGGGAGGGAAGCAAACGGCTAATTTTGGCATCCTGGCGATTTTTCCGCCAACCACTGACGACATCAAAACCCTTGCCCAACTCCGTCAACAGCAGACCGATATCCTGGGGATCATTTTGTAAATCACCGTCAATGGTAATAATCACCTGACCCTGGGAATACTTAAATCCGGCCGCCATGGCTGCGGTCTGACCATAATTGCGTCGGAGAACAATCGCTTTCAGATGAGGATTAATTTGGGCTTGCTGTTTGAGAAGTTCTGTTGATCCATCGCTCGACCCATCATCAATACAGATCAATTCATAACTTAAGCCTAAAGCAGCCATATTAGTATCAATGGCTTCGATCAATCGCGGTAAACTTTCAACTTCGTTATAAATGGGTACAACGATTGAAACAGATAAGGAGTGAGAACCAAAAATCAAATCTCCATACTGTTTTTGAGGTTCTAGAGTTTTTAAAATCGGTGATTGTGAAATATCCATATTAATCCTTTAAAAAGGGAATAGTTGTATTAAAAAATCAGCAAAAAAGATGAATTCAAGTAGATTTAAAAAGCGGGTAAATTATCCTGTAGTTAGTCCGTCGCTCGTCGGTGACTATAAAATAACACTACCAAACTGATTTCATCAAGTGTTTTCTGAACATTTATCTCCTCAAATCAATTTCTAATCGGGGAAAATATGGAATTAGGGCGTTTTACTTGGGGTTAGGGGATAGTGTGGGAGCCGCAGCAGGAGTCACCCGAAAAACCTGAATGGGTTTAAATTCCAGACTAGTAAAGATTTTTTTCTGTTCAACTTTAAAATTTTCTCCAGCTACGGTACTAAAGACTCGATTTATACCGTCGGTTTCGTCACAGAATAACCAACAAACAAACCAAAGATTAGAATTGACAGGCAAAGGATCTCCTAATTGTTGTTTAATATAGACAGGGGTTAATTTATCCTCAGAACCCGGATGATTCAGTAAATAAACTTGGTTAGGTTCGGGATAATAACGAGGCAGTGAAAGTTCAAAAAAGTTAGGAATTGAGTGCATCACCACCCGATCCCCCGGCTGTTGATTTTGATAAATATATTGGGCGGCTCCTTGCCAATCATTGCGATAGAGTTTGCTATAGTAATCGACCATACCGCCAGTTACAGCCAGAGCATAACCCATAGCAATAATAAGGGCTAGGGGCTTTTTCCAATGCCAAATTACCACAAAACCCGCCGCCACCAAAATCAGAAAATAGGGTGCAATTAACAGAAGATAACGGGGAAACCAAATCGAGTTTTTATAATAAGAAACAAACAACATTAAACTCGCCGGAACTAACGCCCAAGTTGCTAACCAGACTAACCGTTCTGAGGGACGCTTACTAAAAAGGTTTAATAATGAAACAACGAGTAAACTAATCAGAACCACAGTAAAACCAGCATAAAATAGAAGGGATAGGGTTTTAACTGTGAATAATTGACTTAATAGTGTGGCATCAGTTAGTTCACTTTTATCAAGGAAAATTTGATTGGATTCTAGCAGATTTCTGATCGGCCAATATACCGTAAATTGGGTTAACATCCCTAGGATTTGAGTAATTCCTGGCCTCGAGTATTCTTGTACTTGCTTCTTCATAAACTCATCGGATACACCCCCGACCGTCAGAGCCCAGAAAATAGGAAGAAAAAATAAACCAATGACTAATAAACCCAAACCAAAAGCTAATAAATATTGACGTTGTTTGCGAAATTTCCATCCAAATAATACGGTATCCGCCCCTAAAATTAGGATATTATTAGGATTGGTTAAAATTAAGAGAGTTCGGGCAATTGTCCACCCCGTTAAGTTTTTATAACTCGGTTGTTCTAGGGCGTAACTGAGGGCAAATGTTCCCGCTACACTCAAAAACGAAATCAGCGTATACATCCGAATTTCTTGGGCATGATTAATAAATAAAGGGGATATACTCGCCATAAAAGCAGCAATTAACCCCGTAGATTTACCAACAATTCGATATCCTAACCCATAGGTAAAATAAATCGTTCCTAAACTAAAAACAATTGAAAGTCCCCGCAACCAAGCATCACTATTACCCAACTGCATCCAGAACTGCAAGAGCAAGTAGTAAAACGGACGCAGATAGGGGAGACTAAACTCGAACTTTCGAGCATCCCGAATACTGAGCATTTCATCAATCCAGACGCTTTCGGTACTGAGTTGATACAACCGTAGTCCTAGAGCTAGTAACAGAATCAAGAGAATCGGGATTTGTTCAATCCAAATCTGCCGAGTGTTTTTACGGTTGGAAGTTAATATTAAATTCGGATCAATCTGGGATTCCACTGAGTGTTTCTCCTAATCTAATAAAAATTTATTCACAGTTTGACATAAAACAACGAAACCGAATTATCTTCTAAATTTTTTCAACACTTTGACACTCTCACCGTTACAGCCGAAGGCTTAACAGGAGATTCTTGCTTAATGACACTTAACTAGCTCAAACAGTGTTAACTGTTCAAACCCCGCCAGTACGTCTGACCCGATTAAGGGTACTTCACAAGCATTTTCCGTCACGGTATGCCCTACCGCAATTAAGCCTCTATTTCTAATTACTTTGGCGCTCGCTATGTCTCTTGGTTCTGTATGACCACAATACTGACAATTATGCACTCTTTCACTCAGTAGCTTTTTGCCAGTATGTTTTCCACAACTAGGACACTCTTGAGATGTACCATTTTTATCTACTTTCAGATAAAATCTATCCCTTTTCCAGCAGACATAAGGTAATATCT
>DATNRE010000611.1:0-2768 GCA_036703685.1 Candidatus Obscuribacterales bacterium | reverse complement strand
GAGTTGAGATAATCCACATCATCGGACACACTTTGGATTTTTAAAGTATCTAAGTGTAAGCCTAATTTTGATCAATCCCGGGAGACATCTTCAGCGATACTTTCGGCAAATTGTAGACGGTCTTCGTTTAATTGTTCCGGGGTTAAAGTTCCGACAACACCGCGTAAATTTCCTTCTAAGGTTTCCTTAGCAACCCGAGAAATTTCTGAACGATCGCGCTCTAAAAACCGTTCGATCGCATTTCCCACAATTTGTCGATCATTAGATATTTTAACATTAGCGATCGCCTGAATATTTAACGGAGTTCCGCCTTTAGAATAGGCATTTTTAATTTCCACTCGCACGGGCATTGTCCGCAAGTCCATGGTTTTGACGGTTTCTAAAATCGGAATACACATTGTCCGACCGCCAAAAATTACCCGATAACCGAGTTCCTGTCCGTCTTTATTCCGACGTTTGCGACCGGATAAAATCAAAATTTCATTGGGTTTACAAATTTGGAGAAAGGTATTCATAAACCACAGAAAAACAATCACACCAAAAATAGAAAGGGCGACGGGTAAAGCCGCTCCAATACTGCTAGAACTATCATCGGGAGGATTATCGGCGTTAGGAACCTGAGCAACTTCCGTAATCATCGATGAATTGTGAATTTTGGGAATATAATTTGGGGTCATTTTTACTCCTATGAATCAGTTAAGCAGGAACCCGGAAACACCCAGGATTAAAATTAGGGGATGGGGAGAGTATTAATGATCTATTATCTTTGATCTTTGTTAAATTCTCCTCAATCTTAATCCTTAATTCAAGTTTTCCTCGGAAATTACTAAGACCTTATTATGACTTCTACCAACGACAAAAACCTTATCCCCTTTTTCAAAGCTCTGGGTATCTTCCGTAATGGCGACAACATCTACCATGGATTCCTTTAGATATAATCTTACTTTACCTTTGCAGTTTTGGTCAAACGGAATTTCAACGGTTCCCGATAATCCAATCAGATCTTCAGATAAAATTAAACTATTGGCTTGTTGTCGGCGAAGTTTGCCTAAAATTCCGACAATTATAGTTCCAAAGCAAACTCCAATTCCTAGGGAAATAGCCAAAATTAAGGGAGGAGGCAAGAAGGGATTAAGTTTTGTTAAAACCAATCCAGTTAAGCCAAAAAAACAACTCCCAAACGTCCAAAATCGCAAACTAAAAAAGGGTAAGTGAAATACGGGTTTAGGGGATTGGCGATGGGTTCTGGTGGTGGGGGTTTCTGTGTCCTTTGCTGGTTCAGATAGTTCCACATCCATCTCAAAATGAGTATCAAAATCAATCCCGTCCAGTCCAGCAAAAACTGATAAAATCACAAAACCCCCCCCAATCGCAAGACAGAATAGATACAGCGTCAGCATAATGGGGTTCCTATGTACGGAAAAACCATTGAAATACTTCTATTGTGACAAAAATGGGAGAAAATGTAACTCTTTTTGTTAAGAAAGTTTGCAGTTTGATCGGGATTAATCCGTTAAATTTCATCCCCTACTCCTCTACTTCCTTCTTGGCCAAGGAATTTGCTCGAGTTCCACTAACTTTTGAGAAACAACCACCGCCCCATATTGATTTAAGTGACTTGGATCGGAAAAATAATCATAATTTTGTAACCATTCTGTTGATAAATCAATAAACACAAGTTCCGTTTCTTGACTGATGGATTGCATAAAATATTGAAACTTTTCTTCATAAGCCATCCGAACTTGATCCAGATAATCCTCAGTCAGAGGCATATTAACAAACACTAAATTAATATTTTTAGAGTTGACATATTCAATTAAATTTTTTAAAGCGGTGGTTTGTTTTCCCTCTAATTCAAACCCTTGATAATCCCCATCATAATAGCCAGAAACTTGAGGATGATTTTGATAATAAACTTCCGGGCTAAATTGAGTCGATAAAGGTAAAAATCCACTGGGTAAAAATTCAGAGGTTTTGAGGGATGGGTCATTAAGAGGTTCCCCTTCATCAACGGGGGATTCCATCGGGCTTTTCAACCCCTGTCCCCTGACCATAGACTGTAATAGAAATTGTAGGTGATCGCGTTTTCCATAAACTTTTGATCCCCCAACAAAATGTTGATTTAATTCCGTTTGAAACTCCTCAAAATTCAACTCCCCCTGACGAAATTTTACCGCTAAACTTCCTAAATGAGATTGCCAATTCAGAGTTAATTGTTCCTGATCCTGTAAAGAATTGCCCTGGGGCATCTCTATTTGAAATGTTCCCTGGGAAATTTGTTGATAACCTTCCGAGGCAGAAATTGTTTCATAAGTCCGATCCACCCGACCACTATTCAGGGCGCGCACCCCATCGGCGAGAATAATTAATTGAGGTAATTGTTCCGGGGGTAAAATCTGACGAATAATTAAATCAACGATTTGTAAGGTAGCCCCATTCACCCCAAAATTATAAACTTTTAATTCCCCATAACCCCGAGCTTTTAACTCCGTTTCTAAAACCTGCGGATCAACCCCCCGTAAAGCCCTAGAACTGCCAATAATCATAATATCCGGCGGGCGTTTTTCCCTTAAAATAAAATGTTGATATCGAGCCAACTGCTCATCTAATTGGGGGCTTTTAAAAGTGGGATAAAGCAATTGGGCTAACTTACAGGCTTCTAACCCTAACTTTGTATCGGATAAATTGCATTTTGGGTTTTTTCCACTAGAAGAAATAAAATTACTCCCATTAAATACATTATTTTCCGAGGAATTGGCTTGAGTTTC
>DATNRE010000610.1:0-2842 GCA_036703685.1 Candidatus Obscuribacterales bacterium | reverse complement strand
AATAAATATGTTCTTTATTAAGTCACTATCAATCAGTAGGGGTTTATCGGCTTTTGTGGCAAATTCTATGATTTTCTTAGTTTCTGAATCTTCATATATCTGAAGTAAGATTTTTCCAGAATTATTAGGTAAATTCTCAATTTTAAGTTTAAGATATTTTTGATAATATAAACTTTCCTCTACAAGTTTTGGCAATTTTCCATTAATTCCTGGATTAACCTCTATACGATAGATTAATTCATATTCATCGTGAGTTTTAAAAATCAAATTTCCTTCTTCATCACATTCAAATTCTTCAGGAAAATATAAAGTTATTTCTATAGCAAAAGTTGGAGAATTTTGAAAAGTAATATTCTGTTTCCCTCCTCTAATACCTTCCCATTCCAAAAAACCTCCTTGTCCCCACTTTTCCCCTAATATTTCAGCTAAATTATAACCTCGACTAATTCCATGTAAAAAACGTAAAGCGTCACCAATATTACTTTTACCTGTGGCATTAGTCCCTACTAAAATTGTAAAGTCACCAAAAGTTAATTCGGCTTCTTTAAAATTTTTAAATCGTTCTAAACGTATTTTTTTCAGCATATAGCGAATCAATTTTGTACTTAGTTAATTATTAATAATACTTTCCAAGGTAAAATTAGTTCCATACAGCACATTGTAACCTGTAATCACATCTTCTAATGTAACTAATTCTTGATCGTTTTGCTCAATCACAACTTTCTCGCCCTCGTGTTCAACACGACTCAAAAGTTCTGAAAAATTACCTTGAATTTCAGTAACATCAATATTAGTCATTTTTAACTGCCCTTGAACTTGATGGAAACTTTAGCCTAAGATAATATTAATTTTAACCGCTAAAATCAAGAAATAAGTCTATTAAACCTTAACCTAACCCATGACTCTAACATCCTCAGTAGAATTTTTAGATGAATTTGACATTATTGTGGTCGGGGCTGGACATTCCGGCTGTGAAGCGGCACTGGCAACAGCCCGCTTGGGATGTCGTACCCTGCTCCTAACCCTTAACCTCGATAAAATCGCTTGGCAACCCTGCAACCCGGCCGTTGGAGGCCCTGCTAAGTCCCAACTCGTCCATGAAGTCGATGCTTTGGGCGGGGAAATTGGCAAAATGGCCGACCGTACCTATTTACAAAAACGGGTGCTGAACATTTCCCGTGGCCCGGCGGTGTGGGCTTTGCGCGCCCAAACTGATAAACGGGAATACGCCGCGGTGATGAAAAATATTGTGGAAAATCAGGATAATCTGACCGTCCGAGAAGGCATGGTAACGGATTTAATTTTAGGTAAAAATCAAGAAATTATTGGGGTAGAAACCTATTTTGGAGTTGCCTTTAAATGTCAAGCGGTAATATTAACAACGGGTACATTTTTAGGCGGTATTATTTGGGTGGGGAATAAATCAATGCCCGCAGGACGGGCAGGAGAATTTGCCGCCGTTGGCTTAACAGAAACCCTCAACCGTTTAGGCTTTGAAACCGGACGATTAAAAACCGGAACTCCGGCGCGAGTGGATAAAAGATCTGTAGATTATTCTAAATTAGAAGCGCAACCCGGAGATACAGAAGTTCGCTGGTTTAGTTTCGACCCAGAAGTCCAAATTCAACGGGAACAAATGTGTTGTCATTTGACTCGAACTACGGCGGAAACTCACCGAATAATTCGGGAAAATTTGCATTTATCTCCGGTTTATGGCGGTTGGGTAGATGCGAAAGGCCCCCGATATTGTCCGAGTATTGAAGATAAAATTGTTCGATTTGCGGATAAAGAAAGTCATCAAATTTTTATTGAGCCCGAAGGTCGAGATATTCCTGAATTATACATACAAGGATTTTCTACGGGTTTACCAGAAACCTTGCAATTGCAAATGTTAAGAAGTCTTCCGGGGTTAGAAAATTGTGCCATGTTGCGTCCGGCCTATGCGGTGGAATATGATTATTTACCCGCCACTCAATGTTATCCCACGTTAATGACCAAAAACATTGAAGGGCTATTTTGTGCGGGGCAAATTAATGGCACAACCGGATATGAAGAAGCCGCAGCCCAGGGTTTAGTGGCGGGAATTAATGCAGTAAGATTTGTTAAACATCAAGAGATGATTGTCTTTCCCCGGGAACACAGTTACATCGGAACTTTAATTGATGATTTGTGTACAAAAGATCTGCGAGAACCCTATCGGGTGTTAACCAGTCGGTCGGAATATCGGTTATTATTACGGTCAGATAATGCGGATGAACGATTAACACCTTTAGGTCGGGAAATTGGGTTAATTGATGATCGTCGTTGGGGGTTATTTCAACGGAAACAAGAGAATATTATTGCAGAAAAGGAACGGTTATACTCAACTCGAATCAAGGAAAATGATCCGGTGGGGATGGCAATTGTTAATGAGACCCAACAAAAAATTAAAGGGTCAATTACCCTAGCGGATTTGTTGCGCCGTCCGGGGTTGCATTACGTTGATTTAGAACGGTATAATTTAGGGAATACTCTTTTAAATCAAGTGGAAAAAGAAGGAGCAGAAATTGAGATTAAATATTCAGGATATCTGCAACGACAACAAAACCAAATTGATCAAGTGAGTCGCCAATCTAATCGAGCGTTATCGGAAGATTTGAATTATCTCAAAATCGAAACGTTATCTATGGAAGCGCGAGAAAAGTTAATGAAGATCAAACCTTTAACCATTGGTCAAGCGTCGAGAATTGGGGGAGTAAATCCGTCGGATATTAATGCGTTATTGATTTATTTAGAGGTGAGAAATCAATAACGCATTAATATCCGACGGATATTAATGCGTTATTGATTTATTTAGAGGTGA
>DATNRE010000609.1:0-3931 GCA_036703685.1 Candidatus Obscuribacterales bacterium | reverse complement strand
TAAATGTTGAAATGATTACGGGGTAACGGTTACGAGTGCTTTAAAGCAAAAGTGGTTAATGGGGTTGTGTAAGGCCGTGTAAGGGGGCCGTGTAAGGTTCTAACCCTTATATATCAATACTTCCCACTTTCTTACACGGCCTACACAGCTATTTTAGTTAAATTTATTTTAGGTCTGTTAGTCAAAATAGCTCAAAATCCCTCACTGATTGAGTTCTACTAATTTATCCAGTGCTTTTCTGATTTCCTTTTTGATAGCACCCCCTGTGTTAGCAGGTAGGGTTAGGGCTTGGGTTAGGGTGTCAATGGCGGTATCCAATTCAGCTTGGCGGTCATAGTTACCCTTATCCAGTTTGTGGGCATATTCTAAAACTTTAGGTGCGATCGCTTCTGGTAATCGGTAGACTTTGATGGGTTTATTCACCCAGGGTGATTTGTCTAGTCCAGATGTGTTAGGGATACGGTTAGGCATAGTGATCATGTCTTCTGTTATGGGGCTATTAACAGTGTAACACTGATTCATTTAGCCTACAATGCCTTAAAGGATTAAATATACTCGATGTATTGATTACGTGCCGTGGTGAGAGTCTATCAGTGTAACACCTTCTGTGTAACGGTTTCAAAACTTGTAGTAAAAAGTCAACATTAGGTTGGGTATAAGCAAAAAATATAGTTAATTTTACCAAAACCACTTAGGGGCATGGGTTAGGGCTTCTGGTAGGTGATTTCCTTTTATAGCCGCAATGGTTAGCGGCTATAGAAAATAATTAGCTATACCCTATTCCCTTAAAGTCAATAATACCAACTATTACAGAGTTAATCGAAATATTTAGTCAAACTCTACCTCCCTGCCCTATCACTCCCCTAGCTATCTACTCACCCTGATATTGCGATCGCAAAATTTAGTTTTCACCGTGTAGGCTGTGTAGGCAGTGTAACTTTCTACCGTTCCTATAACTTTTTAGCTTTCTTCCCGTTATACGTACAATGGGAGGTTTTAAAAATTTCTCTCGGATTGCGGGTAAATTTTTCCCTAGCCGTACCCAAAATATTTAACTCGGTGTGAGTGTTGGTGCGTACAAATTGCGTACAATGAAGGGTATACACAGACTGTACGCGAGTTTGATGTAGCGCAGATGGGTAGCGCAACTCTTTTGGGATAGGGGGTTAGTGGTGAAAAATTCCAAATCGGGATGATAGGATTTGAACCTACGACCCCCTCGTCCCGAACGAGGTGCGCTACCAAGCTGCGCTACATCCCGATGCCTTAATTAAGACACCTTTAGTGAGTATAACACATAAAAGATCAGTTAGGATCTATAAAGATGTGAATTTATTAGGAAAAGGTAGCCCGTGGTAGTCAAGCCAGACTGGTTAAGAGTCAAAGCCCCTCAATGGGAGCGTGTTGGCAACGTTAAAGGGATTTTGCGGGATTTAGGTTTAAACACCGTCTGTGAAGAAGCCTCCTGTCCCAATATTGGGGAATGCTTCAATGCTGGAACCGCCACATTTTTAATTATGGGGCCAGCCTGTACCCGGGCCTGTCCCTACTGTGATATTGATTTTGAGAAAAAACCCCAACCCCTAGATATTACTGAACCCGAAAGATTAGCGGAAGCGGTACGACGCCTGAACTTGAATCATGTTGTGATCACTTCTGTCAACCGGGATGACTTACCCGATGGCGGTGCGTCCCAGTTTGTTCGGTGTATTGACGGGGTGCGATCGCTCTCTCCCCAAACCACTATTGAGGTCTTAATTCCCGATTTGTGTGGGAATTGGGACGCCTTAGAAATAATTTTGCAAGCTAAACCGGAAGTTCTCAACCACAATACTGAAACCATCAAACGGCTGTATCGTCGGGTGCGTCCCCAAGGCGACTATCAGCGCAGTTTGGAGTTATTAAAGCGATCGCGCCAACTCAGACCCGAAGTTTATACTAAATCTGGGTTAATGGTGGGACTGGGTGAAACCGATGGGGAAGTTCGAGAAGCCATGGAAGACTTACGGGCCGTTGATTGTGATATTTTAACCTTGGGTCAATATCTCCAACCCACACCCAAACATTTAGCCGTTGAGGGATTTATCCCACCCGAACAATTTGATACTTGGCGGGAGTTTGGTGAGTCTATCGGTTTCTTACAAGTGGTGGCTTCTCCCCTAACCCGCAGTTCCTACCACGCCGAACAGGTACGAGCCTTAATGCACCAATATCCCCGTTAATATGTAGTGAGTCCTTTAGGACTCCCTCTCAAGGTTCGAGCCTTAATGCACCAATATCCGCGTTAATATGTAGTGAGTCCTTTAGGACTCCTTCTCAGGGTTCGAGCCTTAATGCACCGATATCCGCGTTGATACTCCAGTTTCCTAAAATTGAGACACAATAGAGAGAATATTCTAACCCTTGAGAACGATAATGAAATGTTGCATCAACCCCCAATGTAAGAACCCAGACAACCCCGATAATACGGTTTACTGTCAAAGCTGCGGCGTCCCCATGCCCGACTTGCTGCGGGGAGGTTTCGCATGATCAAACTGTTAGGACAAGGGGGGTTTGGTCGGACTTATTTAGCCGAAGATCGGGATAAACTGAATGAGAAATGTGTAGTTAAACAGTTTGTTCCCATGATCCAAGGGACAGCCGGACTACAAAAAGCCTTAGAATTATTTGAACGAGAAGCGAAACAACTGCAACAACTGGGACATCATCCTCAAATTCCGGGGTTATCAGCCTATTTCTCAGAAAATAATCAACTCTATTTAATTCAGCAATATATTGAAGGGGAAACTTTAGAGCAAATTTTACAAAAACAAGGGGTTTGGACAGAACAGCAAGTTAAGGAATTATTAATCAGTTTGTTACCTGTTCTCGAATTTATTCACCAGCAAAAGGTGATTCACCGTGACCTCAAACCCGATAATATTATGCGTCGTCGGAATGGGGAATATGTGTTAATTGATTTTGGGGTAGCGAAAGATTTATCCGCAACGGTAGTCTATACACAAATTGGAACCCGTGTTGGTTCCAATGGATATGCAAGTCGGGAACAAATGCAAGGGGGGGAAGCCTACGCCGCCAGTGATTTATATAGTTTAGGGGTGACTTGTTTTTATCTATTAACTAAAATTTCACCTCTGGAATTATGGTTAGATGACGGTTACAGTTGGACGACAAATTGGCAAAAATATGTCAAGCAAGATCTTAGTCCAGAATTAAATGAAGTTCTTGATCAGCTATTAAAAAAAGATATTGGAGATCGTTACTCCTCTGCTGATCAGGTGTTACAGGATTTACAGATACCGTCAACACCACGACCGACACCATCACCCCTAGTTTCCTGGCAAAACCCTACCCGGGTTGCTACTCTCACCGGACATTCACATTTGGTCAACTCTGTAGCCTTCAGTCCCGATAGTCGGACGTTAGCTAGTGGGAGTAGGGACAAGACGATTAAATTGTGGGATGTACAGAGTCAACAGGAAATTGCTACTCTCCCCGTACATTCAACTGCTTTCACGTCTGTAGCTTTCAGTCCCGATGGTGGGACGTTAGCCAGTGGGAGTAAGAATAACACGATTAAATTGTGGGATGTACAAAGTCAAACGGAAATTGCTACTTTCAACGGACATTCAGTTTGGGTCACATCTGTAGCCTTCAGTCCCGATGGTCGAACGTTAGCTAGTGGGAGTGGGGAGAACACGATTAAATTGTGGAATGTGCAGAGCCAATGGGAAATTACTACTCTCACCGGACATTCAAGTTTGGTCTATTCTGTAGCTTTCAGTCCCGATGGTCGGACGTTAGCCAGTGGGAGTTTTGACAAGACGATTAAATTGTGGGATGTGCAGAGCCAAGAGAAAATTGCTACTCTCACCGGACATTCAGAAATTCTCTATTCTGTAGCTTTCAGTCCCGATGGTCGGACGTTAGC
>DATNRE010000608.1:0-2238 GCA_036703685.1 Candidatus Obscuribacterales bacterium | reverse complement strand
TCTAGTTTATTAGCAGGCGGAGCCTGCATTCAGCATTGCTAGGTAGAACCTAGCAACGAGAAAACGAGAAAATCAATTACTATGACAACTCTATATTTAACTGAACCTGGAACGGTTGTTCGCTATCAAAATCAGAGTTTTTTAGTCAAATATCAGGATAAAACCCATAGCTGTCGGTTAGGGGAATTAACCTTAGTGGTAATTTTGCCCGGAGTCCAGTTAACCGATGAAGCGATCGCCCAACTCCTAGATCGAGGAATAGAAACCCTATTTCTCCGACGGGATGGACAGTTTCGCGGACGTCTTCAGGGACAATTTCAGACTAACCCGATGTTCAGACTAGCCCAATATCGAATTGTTGATACAACTTTTGGGATGGCGCTGGCTCAACTTTTAGTGATGGCAAAAATTCGCAACCAACGGGTATTACTTCAACAGCGCCATCGGTCTACAAAAGCCCAAATTAGCGAGTTAGCTGAAGCGATAGATGCGATCGCCGCCTATATGCTCCAGTTGAAAAATACTTCCACTCCCCTCAACCGTTCCGAATTGATGGGAATTGAGGGAATTTGTGCCCGCACCTATTATCAGGCCTTGCGGCATTATTTCCCGCCCCGGTGGAATTTTACCGGACGCAACCGCCGCCCGCCCCTTGATCCCATTAATGCCCTATTGAGTTGGGGTTATGGGGTATTATTAGCCCGGGTATTTGCCGCTTGTGTTCAGGCCGGACTTGATCCCTATTTGGGGTTTTTCCACGCCACTGAACCCTATCGCCCGAATTTGGTATTAGATTTAATGGAGGAATTCCGCCCGGTGGTGGTGGATCAGGCGGTGATTTCCATAATTAAATCGGATTTACTTCAACGGGAGGATTTTCAACCGTCTCCCGATGGGGAGGGGATCTGGTTGGGAGTAACGGCGAAAAAGTTATTGTTAGGACAGTTAGAACGTCGTCTGCGGGAACCTTTTCTGTATCCGGCTCAAAATCGTCGGTTAAGTTTGAGTCAAATTTTATTGGAACAGGCGCGATCGCTGGCTCGGTGTTTGGTGGAGTCGAGGTTAGATTATCAGGGGTTTGTGTTGAAATAGGGAATTATAAATGGGTAATGGGTAATGGGTAATGGGGAATGGGGAAGATTAGTGTTTTTATTCTGGACTAGATCCCCCTAAATTCCCCCTTGGGACTGTTTCATTTTCTATTGCTAATTTTAAGACCTAACCCCCCAACCCCCTTCCCTGCCAGGGAAGGGGGAGCAGGAAGTGTGAGCATTAAAAAACAGACAAGGAGCCTCTATAACCAGTTAGGCGAATACTCCTACCTGGAGTTTGGTGGAGCAGGAAGTGTGAGCATTAAAAAACAGACAAGGAGAGTTCTTCCGAACGATGGAGGATGCAGTCGCGTGGAAAGGGGAGTAGGAAGCATGAGCAATTCTTTCCCCCCTCTCCTTACAGGAGAGGGGCTGGGGGAGAGGTCATACAGTTTTTCCTACGATCACTCATAACTGTTAACTAATGACTGATAACTGATGGCTGAATTATGGTTAGTTTGTTACGACGTCCGAGATGATAAGCGCCGGAATAAGTTGGCAAAATTGCTGGAACAGCGTTGCCAACGGGTGCAATATTCGGTTTTTGAATGTCCTTTGAAACCTGCGGTTTTGGAACATTTGTTAGAACGGCGTTGGCTGAAGGTGTTGAAGTTGGACGAGGATAGTTTGCGGGTCTATCCTTTGGATAATATGGCCAAGCAACAAACCCGGGTGTTTGGCAGTGATCCGCCCTATGAACCGCCGGATTATCTGATTCTGTAACGGAATATTACTTTTTCTCAGATTTTTAGAACGTTTTAACTCGGATTTGATCAACAAATTGGGGTTAAGCGTTCTATTTTATGGGGTTTTATGGGATTGTAATGTTTTGTGGGGTTTTCTCCTTCGTTGTCGCTTGAAGCTAGAAAGCGTTACGAAGTCAGGGATGAAGATTTTTTGAGATTTTTATGGATTTGGGGGTTGACTCGTTAGGGAAATTCGGTTATAGTCTTGAATATCGAGAAATTTACAGGTTCGGGCAGTTAAAAATAACCTATTTTCGTTTTTATACCAGCCCTTTATCCGTGCTCTCGCGCAAACGCACTTTGAAAACTAAACAGCGTAAGGTTTCCAGAAGGGTAGGGTAGTTTTCTATCTTTTCCCCGCAAGGGGACGGAAACCTGAAGCTGTAGCAGAATCCGTCATC
>DATNRE010000607.1:0-2552 GCA_036703685.1 Candidatus Obscuribacterales bacterium | reverse complement strand
ATTATCTTGAGTAACCCTTCTAACTGCTAAGAGTTTGGCGTAATATGATTTAACTAAAAGTTTTTGGAGTTTCCGAACTTTCGCATTTTGTCCCGATAATGATGCCTGGTAAATTCGCTTTTGCAGCTTGAATACTTTTCGTTGAACTTTCGCCCAATTAATTGTATTCCATGCTTCCGTAGTCTTAAAACTCGTTTTCACCGTTTATACTGCTAATTGTGACTTTACCTAACAACTAAACCGGATTCTATTTGCATATCCTAAACATTACATTTAGGCATTGGCTTCAGAATCCATCTCTCGCCCTCATAACATACGCCTTAGATTTGTGGCTGCCTGACAGTATTCGACCTCTGTAGGAGTTGATGAGGGGTTTTAACGTTCCTTGAAAGTGGGTTTATTGCCTTTAGTTTCATCCTCTCTGCCGGGGTACTTTTGGGAATCTTAGTAAGTGTTTTGTAAAATAACCTTACCTTTTGTAGAAGTATTTGAAAGACTCCTACCTTTTCCCCTTGTTCTTTTGAACGCAGCGTAGTCAAGTCAAATTTCGCTACTTAATAATTACGACAGTTCAAGTCGGATGTTCACTTACGTTAAACTTGGGCAATTGGCTAGAGAACTGCTTAGGCATTTGACTTATACCCGATTTCCCGTTACTCCCAGCTTCAGAGTTTTGATAATCAGTCTGGCTCTGTGGGAATTGCCGAATCTCTTTGGAATTGGCTACCGTACTTTTGAGGGTTCGGTAAGCCGCACCATTGATTCCGAGATTGACCTTCCTTTAAGGTCACATTTTCAAAGTTAAGACAGGTTTAATTGGATTTATTATTGGGTTTTACTCCATTTACCAATTGTCTACACCTATCTCCCTGCTTACGTTTCGGGGTTTAATCCTAGACTTTGGCAGGAACGTCTCGCACTTCAAACCCTATTATATTCTAGGGATAGGGTGGTTAAGGGTTATCAACCTTTTCTTCCCTTACCACTTAGGCTCAATCTGAGCCGGGCTCAACCCGGTAAACGATTCCGCCACCGTCGATCTCAACGCTTGAGAAACTGGTTATTCCTCCTGATTGTATGCGGGATTTGGGGCTGGTGGAATAGCAAACTTTTATTTTCAACTGCTTTGGCGATGGTGGTCATGGGTTGGGTATACCGTCTACGGGAACTTCCGATTAACTTCAGTCAATGGGACTGGTATCAACACCTAGAAAAGTCTCAACGTCAATTTCTATTTGCGGTGGGAAGTGGGTTGAGTTCCGGTATATTTCTCTATATTTGTTTATCGATTTGGACAAGTTCCGAAAGTCCAGAAATGGCATTAACTATAATTGGACAAAATTTAGGGATTTTAGGAATTTTGGGTTTAATGATCGGGCAATGGTATCAACAGAAATCCGATTCAGGTCAATCTAAACTTGACCAATGGTTAGGAGATTTAACCCAAGATAATAGTCTGAAACGCTTGATTGCTGTACGTCAAATTACCCAGTCTTTTAAAAAATTTCCCCAAGGTTCGGGAAATCAGCAGTTATTATTAGAAGCCCAACGTTGGCAACCGTTACCAACCCTCCAGTCTTTTCAAGGAATTGATCAGACCCATATTATTGAGTATTTTCAGTTAATGTTATATCAGGAAAATGAACCCCTTGTCCGTGAAGCGTTATTGGAAGGGTTACAAATTCTGGAACAGAATCATGAACACTATTCTTAGAAATTAAATTTTAAAATTCAACTTGAAAATGATGTAAAATTAATTGACCATCAAAGGTTTCAAAGATCACTTTTTGAATATTGAAACCACTGAGTTTTAATTGAGCATGAGGGAAATTAAGGGCATCGGAACTAATATAATGGGAAACGCTCATTCTAGTTTCTGCTACTTTTTTGCCCTCGAGATCATAGGCTGATAAAGCTGTACCACTGGAACTGGTAATCATTCCACAAACTTTGTGAACAGGATATTTAAAGTTAATTTCTAGGTGTCCTCCTTTGGGTGCACCCATAATAACAGTTGTTGTGGGTTTAATCACAAAGGCCGGATTAGAAGGTTGCAGAGCGATCGCATTATTAAAGGTAATTCCCAAGTGTTGAAACTGATTTTCAATCACTTCAAAACAATATAATTCTTCTAAGGCTAACCGGATTTTAGTTGCGGTTTTAACGGCAAACTTTCGCTCCAAATTAAGTTCTTCCCGTTGAGGATAAACCGTAACTTCAGCAGAATTGAACTCAGAATTAATAGGATTTTCCAATTCTGAGTGCCTGATCACCTCAACCGCCGGAAAGTCTTCATCTATCATAAGGTTTTTCATAATTACCCAAAGCCAAATTATTGATACGACAGGGCTGATTCGACCTTTCTGGTGTCAAACTGCTATCTTTTGGGAGGTTATCCAAAAAAAGATGGGCTTAACCCGTGAGGGGTATCACCCCCTATTATAAACAAGTGGAGAAAATTTGCAAACACTGGTCTAGGATTAACAAGATCCTACAAAGGATTTGAGGGGGATTCGGGAAAGATTGGGCATCCGAGGCAGGGGAGGCAGGGG
>DATNRE010000606.1:0-2975 GCA_036703685.1 Candidatus Obscuribacterales bacterium | reverse complement strand
ACCAGAAGTTCCGCTAACGAGGGTTGCTCTAGCAATAGGCATTCCGCCATGACTAATATCATCAAACCCTTCTATCATGGTGCGAATTTTTTGCACCCCAGTTAGTTTGCGTTCATTACCTTTGGTGTCCTGAGAACTTTCAGTCATAAATTTTAATTTTAAAAGACGTAGCAGGCGATCGATCAACCCGCGATACTATTGCTACATTTACCACAAAATTAGGAACATTGACACTCCCCCGCCTAGCTAACCTACTGGACGAGGGATGGGTGAATATTTATTGTATACCGGAGCTTGAGAGTTAATTTCAATCATCCATTAGTTCTTCATACAGAAGATCAAGCCCAATTAAGACTTTTTCGCGATCGGATAGATCCCCAATAATTTTTCGCACGGGAGGGGGTAAAATTTTGGACAGGGTAGGGGTTGCCAAAATTTTGTCTTCCTCAGCCAGTTGAGGATTTTTTAGAACATCAATCACTTTTAAGGCATAAACCCCTTGGAATTCCTGTTCTAAGATGTCTTTCAAGGTTTTTAACGCCCGGACTGAATTAGGCGTATTTCCAGCGACATAGAGCTTGAGAACGTATGTTTTTTGGAGAGGACTCATAGATTTTTGGGGTTAATAAGGTAACATCCAGTTAGTCTGCCAGGGTGAGAATCTCTACACCGGTTTCTGTGACGGCAACGGTATGTTCAAATTGGGCGGAGAGTTTTTGATCCTTGGTGATGGCTGTCCAACCATCATCTAAAACTTTGGCTTCCCAAGTGCCTTCATTAATCATGGGTTCGATGGTAAAAACCATCCCCGGACGGAGACGTTTTCCTTTTCCCCGTTTTCCATAGTGGGGAATTTGGGGGGCAGTATGAAACACCGTATTCACCCCATGACCGACAAAATCTCGGACGACGGAAAAGCCCTGAGCTTCGGCATATTCTTGAATTGCCGCCCCAATATCCCCTACCCGCCCATCGGGTTTAACAGCCTCAATTCCTCGTCTTAAACATTCTTCTGTGACTTCGACTAATTTTCTAGCTACGGCCGAAGGCGTCCCGACAAAAAAGGTGCGGGAGACGTCACCATAATAGCCGTCTAGGATCGGCGTAACATCGACATTGATAATATCCCCATCTTTGAGAATCTGTTTGGCGTTGGGGATGCCATGGCAGATGACCTCATTCACGCTGGTACAGATTGATTTGGGAAATCCATGATAGCCCAACGGGGCACTACGAGCACCATGTTCCTGTGTCCAGCGTTCGGCTTCGTCGTTGAGCTCTAGGGTACTCACCCCGGGTTTAATCATCGGTTCGAGATGATTTAACAGTTGCACCGCCAGACGTCCGGCTTGGCGCATTTTCTCTATTTCTCGGCGGGATAAAAGAACAATTGTTTCACTGCCCATGGGTTTGTTAAAAATCTAAATATATCTCGCAAGTTATCAGCGTTTCTACTAAAGTACCATAATTAGGGCAGGGAACGGGGAATGGGGAATGGGGAATGGGGAATGGGTAATGGGTAATGGGTAATGGGGAATAACTGATTTTGGTGAGGGGTTTATAAATTTCCTCTGTTTACTAAAAATACTAATCAATAGGGAAATAATAAATAATTTCACCGTTTAATTTTTGTTGGGATTTTCCGTTTAACTCTTGAGCTTTTTGCTCTAAAAATAATTTAGATTCGAGTCGAGATAAATGGGTATATTGAGCTAATTTATCGACGCTAATTTCTCCTCCTTGAACCTTAACTAAATGCCAAAAGATAGAACTAATCCGTCGAGAACGAGCTTGATTTTTTTGACGGCGTTCTTGAACCCAATCCCAGGCGACCCAGGCCCCAATTCCCAGGGAAGGCAAACCGAGGATTAATCCTCCTAAAATAATACTCAGTCTCCCATCAGTCGTTGAATTAGGATTAATTAATTCCGTGGCGATCGCTAATAAACAACCCATTCCCACCGGAACTAATAAACTCGCTGTGATGATCTTCAAGAACTGCATCGTTTTTCCTCCCCACCCAGAGAGCGCGAAACACAATTAGAGCCACATTAGCGGGGGGAGCACCGGGGGCAGGGGAAGCAGGGGGAGCAGGGGGAGCACCGGGAGGTAAACTCTTTCTATTACCCATTACCCATTACCCATTACCCATTACCCATTACCCATTACCCATTACCCATTACCTGTTCCCTGTTCCGGTGTTCCCTTTTATGTGTATCTTAATCTTAATAGCGTATAGCTTCAATTAAACGGGAATAGTAGAAGCTAGTCCCGATCATGGTTTGTCGTTGAACCGAAAAACCATTATCACTAAAAATCTTCACAATATCTGCTTCTCGATGTTGGTAAGCGCGAGTGGTTTTACTCGGCCCGGGAAATAATTCCCCAACTTTTTTGAGTATAGTTAATGCTAAGGTTTTAGGAGCAAAACTCAAAATTACCCGGGACTCGGCTAGGGAACACAGATGAGAAATCATCTCAGGAATTTGATCTTGGGGATAATGAATCAAAACATCCAAGCAAATCACCGTATGATAACGACCTTGTAGGGTTTCTAAATCCTGGGCTGTGAAGCTCAGTTTTTGGATCAGGCTCAGGCGGTCTTTTGCCCGATAATAGGCTTCAGCAACCATTTTTTCAGAAATATCGCTCCCGTAGACTATGGCTCCGGCTTCTGCTAAGGGAATACTCAAACTACCTACCCCACATCCCGCGTCACAGATGCTTAAACCCGGCAGGTTGCCATCGGCTTTTAACCACTCCAAAACTTGATCAACGGTTTGTTGATGTCCTTGACGGATATCAAGTTGCACCTTATTCACTTGACCGTCACCGTAGATGCGTCTCCACCGATCAAATCCTGTGCTATTAAAATAATCCCGAACTACGGTTTTCTCGTCTGCTACACTCATGGGTTTTTTTGAAATTAATTCCGTCCAAACCTTTATTGTAAGGCATTTGACACTCTCACCGTT
>DATNRE010000605.1:0-1673 GCA_036703685.1 Candidatus Obscuribacterales bacterium | reverse complement strand
TGCTTTAATTGCCAGCTATTATCAACCTAAACCTCGGATTTTAGCCGATCAAGTTTAAAATAATAATCCATCAATTCAGTCCTTAGATTCGTTGATCTGGTATCAGGGCTGAGGTATTCATCGGGCACAGGGACAACCCCGGAAAAAAGAGGCTGTAATCTTTAAAACCCTAGACATCCGTAAATTTACCATTGTAAATTAACCGTGATTATCAAAAATCCCGGTAATTTCCCCTAGGGGATCTTCCATTTTAAAAAAAAACCTGTATTATATGTAAGATGAACAATGAGAAATTTTAAACTCGCCTTAACTGCTCAGAAAAGTCGTGTTTTCTTTAAGGTATAAAAATCAAAAATCTGCAACGGAATGACTGAAACTGAGTTGAAACTGTTGCGGTGAAAACTTGGATAGTTGAATTTCTATTCAGGTTTAACAGCTTACCTACTATTAAGGAACACTTCTGAGATTAGGGTCTGTTTGTTTTCAATTTTCTCACCCACCTACTTTCAATTTTCTTGAGATCTCCTATGAAAAAGTTAGCCTTTGTGTCCACTGGTTTAGCCATCGTTTCTTCTTGTTTATTAGTGGCTTGTGGTGGAGCACCCACCCCAGAAACTCCTCCGGCTGCAACTCCTCCAGCAGAAACAACTCCTCCAGCGACCACTCCTCCAGCTACAACTCCTCCAGCTACAACTCCTCCAGCAACCACTCCTCCAGCCACTCCCTAATAAAGCCCATGGTTTTAAGAGGTTAAAATTGATTTCCTCTCCTACTACTTAGGGGAGGAAATTTTTTACTTAAGGAGACAGGACTTACGCAAATTTGGGGATGTAACCCTAGATTTAGGGGTAATTCATGAATTACCCCGACTCTTGATAGCGGTGATGCGTAAGTCCTGGGAGACTGGGGATTTAAGCCTCATAAGTGATATGCTCTGATTTATATTCCGGGGGTTCGACATGAATTAAAATTCTAACGGGGCTAAATTCCTGTTCTAACGCTGCTTCTACTGCTTCTGTAATACTGTGCGCCGTTTGTACATCCGTGGCTTCAACAATTAAGTGCATTTCAATAAAAACCTGTCGTCCAATCATCCCACGGGAGGCGATATCATGACAGTTTACAACCCCCGGAACAGACATCACAATATCTTTAATGGTTTCCGGTGCAATTACCATTTGATCCACTAACCAAGGCAAATTTTCCCTTAATACACTCCAACCACTTTTAAATACTAATAATGCCACGGGAAAGGCTAAAATCACATCCAAATATTGCAGTTTTGGCAAATTCCAGATCTGTCCTTGCCAAATTCCAATTAATCCGGCAATCACCATAATTGTCACCCAAACATCGCTCATTGTATGTTTAGCATCTGCTATTAAAATCGCACTTCCTAAACGCTTTCCCGCCGCCCGTTCATAATAAGCCACAAAAATATTAATTCCTAAAACAATTAATAAAATCCATAATTCGTTAGGAGAAATTGTCACCGGATCACCGCCTTGAAATAAGCGTTTTATGGCACTAGTGAAAATTTCAAAACAGGCAATTCCTAAAAAAACACCAATCCCTAATGCTCCCAAAGCATCGAATTTTTGATGTCCATAGGGATGTTCCCGATCAGGGTTGGGCGAGGCTAAATGATTCGTAACTAATCCTAAAATATTATT
>DATNRE010000604.1:0-3003 GCA_036703685.1 Candidatus Obscuribacterales bacterium | reverse complement strand
CGGTTTTTTGTCTATCATTTTCGGTCTGAAACTATCGAACAATTTCAGCAAACATCAGGCTATGAATTAATCAATAATAGTGAAATTATCCCCGATATCAATTTAACAATATTGGCAGAATATGTACAACATCCTAATCCTTTAGTTGCTGCTAAATCATTCCGTCAAACCCTAAAAAACTTGTAGAGACGTTGCAGGCAACGTCTCTACGGGGATGAAATAAAAATTTACTGTTGACTCAATTCAATGTTTAATAGGGCTTTCCCATGAATAACAGAAGCAATGGTAACAATGTCTTCTCGGATTTGATAAATGACTCGATAGGTGTAAGCAAATTGTTCCCGGATGTTTTCATCGCCAAATTCTTGAACAATCATTCCCGCTTCAGGAGCCTTGCTCAAGTTGCGCGTAACCTCAATGATTCTCTGGACAACCGCCGCCGCATAAGAAATTGAATCTCGTGCAATGTAAGCGGCAATTGCATCAATATCATCTATGGCTTGAGGCGACCAAACTACTTGATAACCCATTTACTTAATAAACCTTCTGCTTCCTCTTGTATGAGATTCCTGGTCGTTTCGTGAATCTTAAGTCCATGACGGACTTTTTCGATTACATAGAGATGGTACTGCACATCCTCCAGTGAACAATCATCAGGTAGGTTAGTCAACAAAGATTCTACTTCCTTTTTGGTTGAACTCATAATCTTTTTGGGTTTTTTTTATAGTTATTATAGTTTTCAATAACCGAAGCACCCGAAAGACACTGTTAACGCCGACTTTATCGGTGAATAAGGTCGTCATCATCAAAGATAAATTGTATGTCCCCCTGGAAAATGTCCCAGGGAAATCGAATGCTTCAGTCATTGTTTCAAGTCCAGTCTATAGTTATGACAGATCAATCCTATCAGATGGTTCTGTCTGGGTGTCAGCCTGAATTTATACCGTCTTGGTAAAATTCCCGTAACTTGAAATAGCCTGTTTCAGTTGTTGAATGACATCCTCAACCGGAATTTCCCCTAACTCTCCATCCGCCCGAGTTCTGATATTCAAGCAATTGGCCTCTATTTCCTTAGCCCCAACCACGGCCATCACCGGAATTTTATCCTTCTCGGCATTTCTGATTAATTTCCCCAAACGCTCGCTACTCGCGTCCGCCTCCGCCCGAATTCCAGCAGAGCGCATTCTGAGGGCAATTTCTTGAGCAAAGGGAAGAAATTCTTGGCTAACGGGTAATAGTCGGAATTGTACGGGTGCTAACCAGATGGGGAAATCCCCCACATATTCCTCTATTAATATTCCCACTAATCGTTCCAAGGAGCCAAAGGGGGCACGATGAATCATCACCGGACGTTGGCGGGTTCCATCTTCGGCCACATACTCTAAATCGAAGCGTTCGGGTAAGTTATAATCCACCTGAACGGTTCCCAATTGCCATTCCCGCTCTAAGGCATCTTGGAAAATAAAATCTAATTTCGGGCCATAGAAAGCGGCTTCTCCGATGCCCTCAAAATAGTTCATTCCTAGGGTTTCTACCGCCCGACGAATGGCTGCTTCTGACTTATTCCAAACTTCATCCGACCCAATATATTTATCTAAACTCGGGTCACGGAAACTCAGTCGGGCTTTATAGTTGGTCAGTTGTAAACTCTTAAAAACAAACAGAATTAAATCTACAACTTTGAGAAATTCATCCTCTAATTGTTCGGGAGTAACGAATAAATGGGAATCATCAACGGTAAAGCCTCGAACCCGAGTTAAACCCCCTAATTCTCCCGATTGTTCATAGCGATAAACGGTTCCAAATTCGGCTAACCGCATCGGGAGTTCCCGGTAAGACCGTAATTCACTCTTATAAATTTGGATATGAAACGGACAGTTCATGGGTTTAAGAACAAACCCCTGTTCGTTGGTTTTGGCTTCCTCATCGTCGGCCATCATCGGGAACATATCCTCTTGATATTTTTGCCAATGTCCCGAGGTTTTAAATAAATCCACCCGGCCAATATGGGGAGTCGTGACGCCCAAATAACCCCGCTTCACCTGTTCCTGTTTCAGAAAGTCTTCTAGGGTACTTCTTAATAGGGTTCCTTTGGGTGTCCACAGGGGTAATCCTGGCCCGACCAAATCGGAGAAGATAAACAGTCCCAAATCCTTACCCAAACGGCGATGGTCACGTCTGATGGCTTCTTGCTTGCGGCGTTTATGTTCGGCCAATTGTTCGGGGGTTTCCCAAGCGGTTCCATAAATCCGTTGGAGTTGGGCTTTGGTTTCATCCCCGCGCCAGTAAGCTCCGGCGACACTTTCGAGTTCAATGGCGTTCGGGTCAATATCAACCGTATTCTCCACGTGGGGCCCCGCACACAAATCCCACCACTGGTCGCCTAGATGATAGAGGGTAATGGGTTCCTGTAACCCCGCTAGAATTTCTAGTTTATAGGGTTCTCCCAGTTTCTGGATGCGGTCTTGGGCTTGTTCCCGACTGACTTCTTCCCGAATGACCGGGAGTTTGCGTTTGATAATCTTAACCATTTCCTTTTGAATGGATTTTAAATCCTTTTCGGTAAAGGGTTCGGGACTATCAAAATCATAATAAAACCCATTTTCAATCCAAGGGCCAATGGTGACTTGTGCCTTGGGAAATAGTTTCTGAACAGCCATCGCCATCACGTGGGACGCAGTATGTCGAATCCGTTTTAAACTCTCGGATTCACTGGTTTTAGGCAAATGGACTTTTTTCTCTAAGGGTTCTTGAGAACTCTCTAACTCTGATATAGACATTGATTAAAGTTACAAAAGCAAAATAAAAGTTTCTTAATTCAATTGTACAGAACAGAGGAAACAAACACCGAAAACAGACCTATGGGGCGTTAACTATGGGTTTGCCACTCTCCATTATTTCCTCATCTCCCCCTGCTCCCCCTGCTCCCCCTGCTCCCCCTGCTCCCCCAGGGCTGTTTCAAAGTCGGGTGAAAAAGAGTAAAGAAAGAGCGATCGCCACCTG
>DATNRE010000603.1:0-4022 GCA_036703685.1 Candidatus Obscuribacterales bacterium | reverse complement strand
TCCCGCCGTCCGCCGTAAGCTCCTACGGGTAAACCACCGCCAATGACTTTCCCTAAAGTCGTTAAGTCCGGTGTCACCCCGAATTTCTCCTGTACCCCGCCATAGGCAATGCGGAACCCGGTCATCACTTCATCAAAGACTAATAAGGCCCCATTTTCCCGAGTTAGCACCCGCAACCCTTCCAAAAATCCACCATCGGGAGGAATAAAGCCAGCGTTGCCTACAATCGGTTCTAGGATGACTCCGGCAATTTCACCCGGATTTTCATTAAATAGCTGTTTCACCGCTTCTAGGTCATTGTAGGGGGCGGTGAGGGTACTAACAGTAACGGCTTTGGGAACCCCAGGAGAATCCGGTAAACCCAAGGTAGCGACCCCGGAACCGGCTTTGACCAGGAACATATCCCCGTGTCCGTGATAGCAGCCTTCAAATTTAATTAGTTTCTCCCGTCCGGTGAAGGCTCGCATCAAACGCAAGACCGATAGACAAGCCTCCGTACCCGAATTGACAAAACGTACCATTTCCACACTAGGAACGGCATCAATTACCATTTCGGCTAGAATATTTTCTAGGAGGCAGGGAGCACCGAAACTGGTACCTTTTTCTAGGGCTTCCTTGAGGGCATTGATCACCTCGGGATGGGCATGACCACAAATAGCCGGCCCCCAAGAGCCAACATAATCAATATATTGATTCCCGTCCACATCCCAGGCATAGGCGCCTTGGACTCTATCAAAAACAATAGGTTGTCCCCCAACGGACTTAAACGCCCGCACGGGGGAGTTTACGCCACCGGGCATAATTTTTTGGGCGGCGGCAAATATTTCTTCTGATTTTGTGGTTATTAAGGGTAGGGTCACTCTGAGATAATCTCCTTAAAATGTATATTGTCTGGGTGGGTGGGCAAAAAGCAATATTCCGATCACTTTTACTGGGTATCGCCTAACCAACCAGATGATATTGTAATCAAGTTAGGGATCTCGTTGTATTCGGTAAATTTATGTCAACCTTAAAACCCTTAGAGTTAAGCCTGTTGAGTGAAATTGATACAATTCGTTACGACGAAAAAGGATTGATTCTATCTATTATCCAAGATGCCTTAGAAGGAACGGTGTTAAATTGGGTTTGGATGAATCCAGAAGCCTTAGAAAAAACTATCAGATTCAGACAAATTTGGTCTTGTCAAGAAACAGAAGTTGTGTTATGGAATTCGCAAATAACGGTAAAAGAAATTCGTTACAACGACGATAATCCGATGGTGATTATTGGGGTAGAAGAAGCCCATCAGGAGTTATCAGGAAATACGTTATCTGGGTTATTTGGTGTGATTTGCGATCGCCGTGACTATCCGCAATTAGAATCCTATACTTCTAAATTATTAGCCGGGGGAGATAATAAAATTCTCAAAAAAATTGGGGAAGAATCCGCCGAAGTGGTGATGGCTTGTAAGGATAATGAAAAAGATGCGATCGCCGGAGAAGTTGCGGATTTATTCTATCATACTTTAGTTGCCTTAGCCTATCATAATGTTGATTTAAGAGATGTTTACCAGAAATTAGAATCCAGACGAAAATAAACCCCTAGGGTGCAGTTATCAACGCGCCCGCACTATCCAACAATTGATTTCTGATCAGCATCTAAAATATAATGCCAAAAAAGATTAGAGAGCTAAAACAACTTAAGTATAAAATGGTGATTCAATGGTCAGAGGAAGATGAATGTTTTTTAGTCGGACTACCTGATTTTATGGGTCAATATTGGAGAACTCATGGCGCTACTTATGAAGAAGCGGTTGCGAATGGAAAAGAAGCTATAGAATCTCTGATTATTTCCTATCAAGCGGATGGTGAACCTTTACCAAAACCCAGTATTCTTGAAAAAGTCTAACCTATTTTAATTATGATTGTTAATCCTTCTGATTATAAAATTTCTCATGAAGATTATCTCGAAGGCGAAAAAATTAGCCCTATTCGCCATGAATATATTGGGGGAGAAGTCTATGCAATGGTTGGGGGAAGTGATGCTCATGAAACCATTGCCGGAAACTTATTTGCTTTAATTAAAAATAAAGTTCGAGGAACAGGATGTCGAGCTTATATCAGTAATATGAAAGTTCATATTAAAACCGCCGATACTTATTATTATCCTGATGTTATGGTAACTTGCGACTCCCGCGACCGAAATAATGGTTATTTTAAACAATATCCCAGTTTAATTATTGAGGTATTATCTCCCTCAACGGAAGCATTTAATCGGGGGGATAAATTTGCCGACTATCGACAAATTGAAACCTTACAAGAATATGTGTTGATTAGTCAAAATAAAATTAACGTTGAATGTTTTAGAAAAAATCAAGAGGGGCGTTGGGTATTGTTTACCTATCAACAAAATCAACAGATACAATTAGAAAGTATTAATTTCAGTTGTCAGGTAGCAGAAATTTATGAAGATGTTTTAGAATTCAATCACCCGTAGGGTTAGGGGAAATATTAAGAAAATCAATATTCAGTGAAAATACTGATGCAATTCTTGAACGGTTGAGTTAGAATGATCCTTAATCAAGGATTCGACCATCACGGATTAATTATTATGGCACTGACCAGGGGTTTTGATTCACTCGCCCATCTATTAACCGGAGGCGCTACCGTTGCGGCTATTGTTATTAGTCAAAGCGTGGCGGTTCATGCTAAAACTGGTGAGGAAGTTTACCAAATTGCTGTTCCCGTTACCGTCCAAATTAATAGTGATCTCGGTGGCGGAACTGGGGTAATTATTGCTAAAGATGGCAATACCTATACGGTTTTAACCAATAATCATGTCGTTTGTGGGCGCGAAACTTTTGTTAACAATTGCAATACTAACCGCTCCTATAATATTACCACCTCTCAACGCAAAACCTATACCGCCAACTTTGTCCAACCCTTCCAAACTAACGAGAGTAGCCCGGATTTAGCAATTCTAACCTTTACCACTTCTGATAACTATTCCGCCGCTATTTTAGGAGACTCTAATCAACTTATCCAGGGAACATTTATCTGGGTTTATGGATTTCCGGGGTTAGGTGGACGTTCAGGAGTGGAACGAGAACCCCAATTTACCCAAGGGTCAATTACCAATTTACCCCAACGCAAACCCGGCGGCTACACCGTCAATTATAGCGCCTTGACCTGGGCTGGGATGAGTGGTGGCCCTGTATTTGATAGTGAGGGGCGAGTGATTGGAATTCATGGACTGGGGGGGCAAGAAGCGAGTCTGATTTATGATAGTAATGGTCAACCTACGGGACAATTTACTCTCGTTAAAACGGGGATTAATTATGCGATTCCGATTAATACTTTTATCGCCCTCAAACCCCAAATCCGTCAAGGAAATACAACGGTTACGGTTAATAATACAGCCAAGAGTCGAGTTGCTAACCTGAATAATCCTAGCACGGCTGATGATTACTATGCTAGAGGTGCTGCTAATTATAATCAAGGCAATTATCGCGCTGCTCTTGATGATTTTACTAAGGTTATCAACGTTAATCCTGATAACGCAAATGCTTATATTTATCGGGGTCTTACTCGCAGTGATTTAAAAGACTATCAAGGGGCGATATCTGATTACGATAAAGCTCTTAAAATTAATCCTAATAATGCTATTGCTTACAACAATCGGGGTACTGCTCGCTATTATTTAAAAGACTATCAAGGGGCGATATCCGATTTCGATAAAGCTCTTAAAATTGATCCTAATTCTGCTAATGCTTACGCAGGTCGGGGTAGTGTTCGCATTGATTTAAAAGACTATCAAGGGGCGATATCTGATTGCGATAAAGCTCTTAAAATTGATCCTAATAATGCTGTTGCTTACCTCAATCGGGGTAATGCTCGCCATTATTTAAAAGACTATCAAGGGGCGATATCCGATTTCGATAAAGCTATTAAAATTGATTCTAATTATGCTTATGCTTACTACAATCGGGGTACTGCTCGCTATTATTTAAAAGACTATCAAGGGGCGATATCCGATTTCGATAA
>DATNRE010000602.1:0-2243 GCA_036703685.1 Candidatus Obscuribacterales bacterium | reverse complement strand
TCACGGGGGTATTCGGGGGGCCATAAATCTTGAGGTTTGACCCGTCCGGTTGCATCTAATAGGTGAAGGGATACAGACGGTTTCAACCTATGAATTAATCGAACCTTACCCGATGGGTCTATAGTTTCTTCTAATTGATATGCCCAAGCGACGTTCGGATGGTTCCATGCAGGGATAGTAATGGCAGTGCGATCACAAGCCTTTGAGAACGGGGATTGTTTATTAAGCGGGTTGCCAATTCTTAATCCCCTGTTGCTTGACCCAGTTAAACAGGACTGAAAACCATCATCAATAATATCTGAGATACCATCGGCTTCATCGGCTATTAGTAGCAGTCTATCCGCGTGTTTACCTTGGAATGAGTTTGTATCGTAGTTGCGGGCGGTGAACCCATAGGCACGGGCGGTTTCTGATTTCCTAACAAACAATTCCCCACGGGTTCCGCCTAACTTTTCTTTGTTGCGGTCATAGATTTTTCTGATTTCTGACCATAGGATTTGTTTGACCTGATCCTCTGTTGGGGCTGTAGTGATTGCCAAACCGTCAACAGCAAAAACCCACCATAGAACGCATACAGCCGAACCGATAGACTTTCCTACTCCGTGGGCTGCTTTAACGTTTGTTTCTGGGTTATCCCTAACAGATTCAAGGAATCGCTGTTGATCAACTGTTGGCTCTACTCCGATAAATCGAGAGAAGCCTACGGGGTCATCTTTAAAACGAGTTAGGGAATTGTGACCGGATTTAACTTGTTTCTGCCTCCGTCGCTTCCTTGCTTCTTTTAACTCTTTCTTGAGTCGTTCTCCCTTCTGAATGGCTCGAAGCATAGCATTTAATCCTCGTCATCTTCGCCGGAGTCATCGAAGTTTTCAATAATAATGCCGAGTTGATAACTGTGTTCATCTATTAACATAATTGTTTTCAGCCCATCCATTGCATTTTTAGATTGGACATGAATACCTGACTTTGTAGCTTTAGCACAAGCCTTAACCGCATCATTATCTTTGGTAAGATCACGATAGGCTTGGTTTGTAACCTTGAAGCATTGGGCTGTATTCTCTTTTAGTGCGTTTCTAAAAATATCAATCTCACGTTGTCGCTCTAAAAGTTTTTCTCTGAGTTCGTTTTTTTCCTGTTCAGACATTGGGGCTAATATCTCCGCTTGTTTGTGTAAAACTTTATATTTAACTTCTTCCCAGATAGGGTGTTTTTTCCATTGACGAATAGAGCTTTCTGACACGCCGACTCGCTTGGCTATCTCACAGTTAGTTAACCAAGGTTTCTCAAGCAGAAGTTCAACCGCTTGTTCTATTAAGTCAAGCCTGAATTTTTTTATAACGATTAACTGCGATTCTGTTACATATTGAGGTTAGCATAGCTATAATCCCTTCTACAACTTAACTTATGACAAAACCTAAAATTACTGAGACAGATATCTCTAAATTAACCCCCGATCCTAACAATGCCCGGAAAAGAACGCCGTTATCAGCAAGCGTTATTAGGAAATCGTTAGAACAATTCGGGGCGGCTCGGAGTATTGTTGTTGATGAAAATGACGTTATCCGGGCGGGTAACGGAACCTTTGAGGAGGCGGGTCAATTAGGGATTGAGAAGGTTTTAACCGTTGAGGTAGATGGGAATACTATCGTTGCGGTTAAGCGACGGGGGTTGACTGAGGAACAATGGAAAAAGTACGCGATCGCTGATAATACAGCTTCTGATTTTAGTACATGGGACTTTGATGTTTTGAGTGAGTTGGCTCAGGAGGTAGATTATTCTGAGTTCTTTCCTGACGATAAGTTGAATGAATTGTTGGAGTCGTTGGGTAAAGGTGAAAGTTTTGGAGTTACTGAACAAAGGGAAGAAAACGAGGAAGAAATTGCCGAACTTCTGGATAAGGTAGATGAGATTGAAAGCCGGGTTAAGTTGGGCGAAATATGGCAGTTAGGGCGGCACAAATTATGTTGCGGTGATTCTACTGTTGAGAGTAATGTTAGGGCTTTGTTAGGGGATAGATTTGGGGATGTGGGGATGGTTTTTACAGATCCACCTTATAACGTAACCTACACAGGAAAAACAGAGAAGTCGCTAACAATTGAAAACGACTCATTCGCTTCGAGTTCTGATTTTTATGCTTTCCTATTGAAATACTACTCGTCGTGTTGTAACGCAGCAAAACCCGGAGCCGCGATTTATGTTTGCCATGCCGACACCGAAGGTGAAAACTTTAGACGTGGAATGAG